>JASMLG010000118.1 GCA_030748805.1 Phycisphaerales bacterium
CCTCTTTGGAGTAATGCCCTGTGCAGGACTCGAACCTGCGACCCGCTGATTAAGAGTCAGCTGCTCTGCCAACTGAGCTAACAGGGCTGATTAGGGAGTGTACCAAATCTTATTTTTTATGGCGTCAACTCACTTATAGAACGTTGATAATCACTTCTTGGCTGCACCCTTTAATTGCAAACACAATTGTTGTGATTAGAAGATTGCAAAGTGGCTGTGGACCATTTGTTGTCTTATCCACTTCAGTAAACCGAGTATTGCAAACACAATTGTTGTGATTAGAAGATTGAAAAGTGGTTGGGAACCATTTGTTGTCTTATCCACTTCAGTAAACCGAGTATTGCAAACTTATACAGCAGTTAAATATTCCGCTTAATCTCACTTAGGAGTTACGGTTTCCGTAGGGCATGAGATGCTTGCAAGAGTTTTAAAGACGTCGCATAGTGCTTCTACCGCTTGTTCCAACTCTTGTGGAGTTGTAGTTCTGGAGAAACTAAATCGAACAGTCCCCCACTCACGATCATCAGGTGAACCTATTGCTTCAATAACTTTAGATTCGTTTAATGCACCACTTGAACAGGCAGAACCAGAGGATGCACAGATACATCTCTCTGACAACATCAATAACATTAACTCACCCTTTACTCCCGGAAATGAAATTGAACTAGTTGTCCAAGCGCGGTGTGCACCGGCTGAATTAATGTGAGCTTCTGGAATGTTCTTAAGAACAAGTGACTCAAATTCATCCCTCATTTTTTCCATAACAGTTATGTTTTCTTGAGTTAGCCAAATTGACGCTTCCTTAGCCGCAACGCCAAAACCCATAATCGCTGGAACATTTTCTGTCCCACCTCGCCTGCCACGCTCTTGAGGGCCTCCTGTTACTAGTGGGGCTACGTCTAATCCAGTGCGAGTGTATAAAGCGCCAACTCCCTTTGGTCCATGGAATTTGTGTGCAGCAAAAGAAAGTAAATCGACAGGAATTTTGGAAAGGTTCACGGGCATCTTTGCAACCCATTGAGTTCCATCGCTATGTAAAAGAACGTCGTGATTACGACACATTTCGCATATCTGTTCGATGGGTTCAATAACTCCAATCTCATTATTACACCAAATTATCGATACAAGAGCAATCTCATTAGATCTCTCAGCAAGAAGTTCACGAAGTTGTTCCAAACAAATAACACCGTTTCTATCATTACTTAGACGAATTAGCTCCATACCACTTTCACAAATCTTATCCGTCATCTCGTCAACAGCTGCGTGTTCAATTTGACTTGTTATGATTAGATTGCGATTAGGTCTTGCTGAACAAGAAGTTTGAATAGCCAAATTCGCTGCCTCGGTTCCACCAGAAGTAAACGTGATTTCAGATGGTTTTGCACCAATAAGATTTGCTACTTCTTGTCTTGCTAAATCAACACCGTGTCTTGCTTCTTGTCCGATGCGATGAATACTTGATGGGTTACCCCACAAATTATCCATGGAGTTTATCACCGCTTCTGTTACTTTAGGTAGTGGTTTGGTTGTAGCGTTGTTGTCAAGATATATTTTATGAGAGTTCATTTTTATGTATTGTAATCGTAATCAACCAAGCAACAACGGCGATTACACCACAAGCAACGAAAATGTAATACGGATTATCTCCAAACAATGGGCGAACTAACCAGTATAGAAGCGAGCCAATTGCCATGAATAAAAACGAAATAGCATTAGAAGTAGCAAGGACTCGACCTCGGTGTGCTGGCGTGGGAAGCATTTGCATGAGAGATTGCAACGGTACAGCATACAGTCCTGCGAATAATCCTAGCACCGTTAGGCATGCAAGCGTTGGCCAATAAGATACCGGTGCAAGCACTATCCCAAACATGGAAAACGCCATTCCGAGCGCAGCATACATTGACAAAATCACTCGTATTTTTCCACGAGATAAAAATCCAGCAATTAGTGAACCAAAACCAACAGAAATTCCAATAGATGCAAGAAGATATGACACCCTTGTATCGTCAACGTCAAGGACGCTGCCCAATTCGGTAACAAGTAATAACACGATTGTTGCAAGCAAATAGAAAAACGCCCAAGCAATTGCAACTCTCATAAGTAGTGAGCCGTACATTTCCTTTCCGGTTTCAACGTATGTTTTAAATGGATTTGATGGTAAAGTCATCAATGGTTCCATCGCCTTTAACTTAGGTAGCCATACAATTGCAAAAAGGCCAAAAACCGCAACAAGAGTAAGCACAATCCCAGGTAACCAGATTCCAATTATTGTGTGGCTCTGTTGTTGGAGGTTGTCGCTAATAATTCCAGCAACCAACATCCCAACGATAACTGCGACATTCGTTGCCATATTTAGAATACCGTTCGCCCTGCTTACATTGGCTTTGGGGACAATTTCTGGAATCATTCCATACTTTGCAGGGCTAAAAAATGTAGATTGGGTTGCAAGTAACAACATTGCTATTGCGGCAAGCCAAAAGTTAGCAGTAACAAACCCTATGCCAGCCACTATCGCAAGTGGAACCTCAATCCACTTCATAAGAACAGAGATTGAGCGCTTTGAATACCTATCCGCAAGCGGACCCGCCCAGCCCGAAAACAATATAAAGGGCACAAACAAACAAAGTGCAATCAACCCTTGCCCACCCTCACCAAGTTTACCCTCCCACATCCCTCTGACGACAGCAAAACCAAGTAACGTCTTTAGAATGTTGTCATTCGCTGCACCCATGAACTGTGCTATGAGAAGCGAAGTAAGCCCACGTGATCTTCTTGGGTTTTGTTGTGCGGCACACAGCATCTGACGCACAATACAGCATCTAGTCGCAAGATGGGCGAGCACAACAGTGCACTACACGACTAACACTCGCTAAGGGGACACTCAAGTTTTTACGGCAAGCCGTAAAAACTACTGAATGTCCCCGCAGCAAGGACGTTTGGAGTCACGTCGAAATCACACAGCAAGTTTGTTTTAGTCAAATGCGTTTTCTGCATCTACTTTTTCGACATCGCCTTCAGGATTTTCAGCGACGCCGCGAGCCACAAGAACTTTTTGTTTGATTTCTTCAAACATTTCAGGATTTTCAGAAATATGCTGTTTTGAATTCTCACGCCCCTGACCAAGTCGAACTTCACCGTAGCTAAACCATGAACCACTCTTGTCTACAATTCCATCTTCAACTGCAAGGTCAAGCAAGTCACCAGTAATGCTAATTCCCTCATTGAACATAATGTCAAACTCAGCGGTACGAAATGGTGGAGCCGTTTTATTTTTAACAACACGAGTTCGCACGCGGTTGCCAATTGCCTGATCACCATCTTTTATGGAACCGATTCTTCGAATATCAACACGAATTGATGAATAGAATTTGAGTGCTCTCCCTCCGGGGGTTGTTTCTGGGCTACCAAACATCACGCCAATTTTTTCGCGGATTTGGTTAATGAAAATTACCATG
>JASMLG010000119.1 GCA_030748805.1 Phycisphaerales bacterium
GAAAGTTACAAAAATGGTTGCTCCAGAATTGGCAACAGGCAGAACAGCCGAACTTTCAGCACAAAACTTCTTACGAACTTGGTCTCACTCCCTTGGAGTAAATGCGAGTGATTTTATTGCCGAAGGTCCATTTGCAGACGGGCATCATGTTCAACCAATTATGTACAACCGTGAAACCGGAGAATATAAGTTTACTGGCGTGTACTTCAAACAAACAATTGATGGGTTGCCAGTATATGGTTCAAGACTCATGGTTCTTTCGAAAAATGTTGCAGGTAATCCCGTAGTAAATGCAACGGTTGATCTTCGTGATGTAGAAAACTTTGCCAGACCGAAGCGTTTAATGAATAATAGTGCTCTTGCATTAATGTCAGCTGCAACACGGTTTGGAACAGCAGTTACTACTACTGAACCAAAGTTGATGGTTTATGCTGGTTCAAAGGAAGAACACACCGAGCCACGTGCAGCAATCGTGTTTGAAGCTACGGTTGGTGGTGGTTGGGATTTTGAAAACTATCAAAAAGCCGAATTAGTAGTTGATGCAGAAACCGGTGAAATACTTTTTGAAAAGAATTTAATCTTGCACGCTGATGGCAACGTATCTGGTGTTGCAACTGAAAGTTCAGGGGCTGATGTTTGCGACCCCGAATCTGCTACTGGTCTTCCTTATGCAAAAGTTACACGTGGTGGAAATACTGCCTATGCTGATGTAAATGGCGATTTTACAATTGGCGGCTCGGGCAATATTAATTCTAAACTTGAAGGTCAATGGTTTAATGTAAACAACAGTTCTGGATCAGATAGTTCAATTTCACAAAGTGGTTTGAACATTCTTCATAACTCATCTAATAACAGCGAAAGTTATCGAGCTGAAGTTAACGCTTATCTACAAAGTAACATTGTTCGCGATTTTACCCTTTCGTACAATCCAGATTATCCAACGATTAATAATCAAACGTCCTTCCCAGTAAATGTAAATATTGGAAGCACTTGCAATGCGTATTACGATTATTCATCAATAAACTTTTATAGTTCAGGTAGTGGATGTAGTAACACTGCATTTTCAGTAGTTGTTCATCACGAATACGGACATCACCTTGTCTCAGTTGGTGGTAGTGGGCAAGATGCTTATGGTGAAGGTATGGGCGATGTGATGGGTGTTCTCATCACAGGTGATAATCAACTTGCTCGTGGTTTTTTCAGTAATGATTGTACGAACGGTATTCGCAATGCAGATAACAATAAGCAATATCCTTGCAATGGTGGGATACATGACTGCGGTCAATTGATTTCTGGTTGCGTTTGGGACACGCTAATTGAAATGGAGAATGCTTATGGGTCTGCAGGTCATGGAATTGTTTCTTCTCTTGCAGTGAACTCAATTTTATTACATTCTGGTGGTGGAATCAATCCATCTATTACATACGACTGGCTAACACTTGACGATGATGATGGTGATCTTACAAACGGCACGCCTCACTCAGAAGAAATTCTTGCTGGTTTTGGTATGCACAATATGGCTGACTTCCCAGAGCCACTAGAGAATGATGAGTGTACATCAGCTACGGCTGTAATCGATGGCAATCATTCTTTCAGTACAATTGGCGCAAGCCATAGTAGTGACTCTTATGATGATGGTGAATGTGGTGGAACTTACCTTGGCGAAATGTACGCTGACGTTTGGTTCTCTTACACTGCTTGTGAAAGTGGATCTATGACAGTAAGCACATGCAACTTAGTCGACTTTGACTCTGACATTGTTATCTATCAGGGAACTTGTGGTAGCAAAACACAAATCGCATGTAATGGCGATGGTGATGGATGTAGCAACTATTCAAGTGAAACTTCCTTTAATGTAACACAGGGCTCAGATTATCTCATCCGCGTTGGTGGTTGGAGTGGTTCATCCGAGGGTAGTGGACAACTTTCTGTCGATGGACCTGGAGTTCCTTGCGATACAGGTACACCATGTCCTGGTGACTTAAATGATGATGGCATGGTTGGGGTAAATGATCTGCTTGCAGTTGTTGATATGTGGGGCGAAGCAGGTGGTGATGGCGATGTCGATGGAGATGGAACCGTAGGCGTTGGCGACTTGCTCGCTCTTATTGACGCTTGGGGTCCATGTCCTGAGTAAATTCTCTTGACTTAGAACGCCCACTATGTATACCATCTAGTGGGCGTTTTTTTGGAATGAAGAATATGTGAAATCCATTATGCCAAGTGGTAATAATGCTACAAGAGTTCCTTGCCACGTTGATTTAGTTGGAAGCGTGGCAGTTGTCGTAAGTGAGGTACTCTCACTTATTGATGCTGTGCGATTCGGATAGCCCTGCAAGTACGCACGGTTTTAGTATAGTAGGAGTTGGCGATTTACTTACTTAGCCGATTCTTTGGATATTTGTCCGTATTAAATTCATAATTCCATGACTTATTTCTTGCATTTTGAACATTGTTGAGTCATTATTGAATTTGATTTTCTTTTTGACGTTAATCTTGAGAGAACAGTATGTTACTTAGCACGATTATTACATTATCTATCTTGGCTGCACCTCAGGAATTATCGATTTCAAGGTCATTGAATACTGCTGCTGAAATTTCTAAATTCAATGGTGTTGAGGTAACAATAAATCAAGAAGAGTTAGTAGAAATTACAAAAGGGGATTCAGTTCTTATCCGCAATTTTCCACTTGGTGAAGATGCGGAAGTTTCTCTTAGAGTACAACGATTTGATATTTTCACAGATGACGCAAAAGTAGTTGTGTCACACTTAAAAAAGGATGGAGAGTTGGTAAGTTTGGAAGTGCCCAAGCCAGATATTAAGTTGTTTAGGGGGACAATTGTTGGAGAACCAAACACGAAAGTATTCCTTGCGCTTGGGAAACACACTACAAACGGGTTGTTAGAAAGAGATGGAAGAACATACGTTCTGGTAAAAGACAAAAAGCGAAATTGGACTGCAGTATATAACATTAACGATATTGATCCATTAGATATGAACTGGGTTGATTTTCAGTGTGGTGTTGCAGAGACCGCTTCATCAACATTACCTAAAGAGGAGAGCCGTTCCTTAAACGCTAATGGAGTGTGTCAAGCATTGCAAATTGCTGTTGATACCGACTGGGAATTTACCATAAATCTTTTTGGTGGAGATACCTCTTCAAGTGGTGAATATGCTGCAGCTCTCTTTGGCGCTGTTTCAACTATCTACAAATCAGACGTAGGAGTGGATATTCTAATTCCATATCTCCGACTTTGGAACAATCCTAATGATCCTTGGAACGCAAATACAACAGGTGAACAACTTACGCAGTTTAGAGAATACTGGGAAAGTAACATGTCTTCAGTTGATAAGCATCTTGCGCATCTAATAAGTGGTCGTCAACTAGGCGGAGGGATTGCTTGGGTAGGTGTTGTTTGTACAAGTTACGGATACGCTGTATCTGCAAATATCAAGGGCTCTTTCCCTTATCCACTTGAAGATAATAGTTCAAATAACTGGGACTTAATTGTTGTAGCGCACGAGACAGGGCATAACTGCGGAACATGGCACACTCATGATTATTCTCCACCGATTGATAATTGCGGAAACGGAAATTGTGAAGGTGCTTACGGAGCAACAATAATGAGTTACTGTCACCTTTGTAGTGGATGGCTGTCTAACATAGTTTTGAGTTTTCACGAGCGAGTTCAAGAAACAATTGAAGATTATCTTGAGGATGACATTTCATGCTCACTTGATTGCGGTCAAGAGGAAACAGGCGCATGCTGCCTTGAAACAATTTGCTCAGTTTTGACGATTGAAGAATGTGATTCTCTTGGTGGTTTTCATAATGGGATTGATACATACTGTAGTGTTGGGGTTTGCGGGGCATTTGAACCCGGTGCTTGTTGTGTAGAAGATGGTACTTGTATAATTGTTGACGGAAATTCATGTATGGGTTCTGGAGGAATCTTCCTAGGTGCCAACTCGATCTGCGAAGACGAGTTGTGTGACCCTGACGGAGCACACGCATGTTGTATTGTTGAAAGTTGTAATGATTTGACCGAAGAGGATTGTTTGGCTTCAAATGGTCACTGGAGAGGTGTTGGATACTCTTGCTCAACTGGAGGATGTGATCCACCACTTAATGATTTATGTGAAGACGTAAGTGTAATTTCAAGTGGGTTTTGGGTCATATCGAATGTTGGTGCTTTGACTGGCGATGAGCCGCACGACAGTGAACAGTGTGAAAGTGAGTATTTGGGAGATGTGAATGCCGACGTTTGGTTTAGTTTTACTTCTTGTTCTGAGGATGACCTAATTGTAAGTACATGTGGATTAGTTAACTTTGACTCTGACATAGTCATTTATGAAGGCACTTGTGATGACATGGTGCAGGTTGAATGTAATGGTGATGCTGATTGCTCAGGTTTTACTTCAATGGTTACACTGGTCGATGTGGTTCCTGATCAACATTACTTGATTCGAGTCGGTGGATTCAGTCCAGACAGTATGGGTAGCGGACAATTATTCATTGGTGGTCAAAATTGCCAACCGGATGTTCCATGTTTGGGCGATGCCAATGGAGATGGAGATGTAAACACTGACGATCTGTTAGGGATAATTGGATGTTGGGGCAATGAACCAAATTGCCTGAGTTACGATATCGATGCAAGTGGTTTTGTTGACACTGCCGATGTCATGATTGTGATAGCCAATTGGGGTTTGTGCGATAATTGATAAAAGAGGAGGAGTTCGCCCTTCTTTTTCTTCTCAATATCGATATTGCCCACACTCAAAAAACAATGAAATCAGAGGGTTTATTGGTGTATGTATGCGTTAACACCATTTTGTTTAGGATAGGAATCAATAATCAAGGGCATAATCCTAATTGTCCCTTTTGCCTAAATTCACATTTAATGTGAATAAATCATTTCCTAGTTGTAAAAAACATGAAACCTGTCATAGTAAAAGGCGGATATATTGGTGTAACCAAACTTTATTTAGGAGAGGAACCAAATAGTTATGCATATTAAACAACTTTTGACCTTGTCGGTCACTTCGCTGATAGTTGCTTCGACAACTTTTGCAGCACAAAGTCCAGAGGCATCTAAGGCGATGTCTCAAATCAGATCAGATTACCCAGACCTAATGACAGTTAATCGTTCTGGTCAAATACACAAAATACTTCACAAAGAACTCTCAACTGGCAGGACCCCAATCGATTCTGCAAGGAATTTTATAGATACATTTTCCACTGCATTAGATGTGGACTCAAAAGAATTTATTGAGAGAGGTCCGTTTCCAAATCAACAAACAGAACTTGAATTGATGTACAACCCAGAGACAGGTAATCATAAGTTTACTGGAGTCTACTACATGCAAACTGCAGATGGTTTACCTGTCTATGGTTCTCGCTTAATGGTGCTTGCCCGAAACATTACAAACTATCC
>JASMLG010000120.1 GCA_030748805.1 Phycisphaerales bacterium
AGAAATTCTTGAACAACGCGGCGTGCTGTCACCTGAAGAAGTCCATAAACTTGCTTCAAAAGTCAAAGGCAAGGTTGCAACCACGACAGAAGGAAAAGCGTCATGCCACAGTGATGTTTCGGATGCAGAAACCGCAAAAGCTATGCAAGAAACAGCTTAAGGCAAACCGTGTGAACACATATATCGGTGAACCGGCATAAAGCGTTCAAGTAGAGGGTATGTGTGCGGGCTTTGTTTTTGATGTAATTCTTTTTGTGAAAACAAATAGCGATGGGTGCCAACAATTTCTTCTACCGCATCAACATCGAGCTTACGGTCTGGTAAAAAGCCAAGTAACTTTCGGTAATTATCTTCCAAAATAAAAGTGTGTGGAAAATTGTCTTTGACGTGATAAAAAGCATAGAAACGATTTCGTGGTGTTATTGCTTCTTCGCTAATCCAGTTAACCTCGCCATAAAGTTTTTCTTTGTAATCAACCCTACCCGTGGTGTCCCTGTCGTAAGGACCAGCGTACATGATTACCCTGACAACTTTATGATCTCTTGCGATGAATGCCGCATTGCCCGCACCTTGCGAATGACCCGAAACAATTATGTTTTCCCATCGTGGATTTCCCGATTCATCAAGCCACTTTCGCCAATCCATTTCAGGGTGCTGTTCGTCAAGTTCAACTAACAGTAAGCGAAGCAACCCAACAACCGATTCATCGTATGAACATTCAACTTCATCCGAAGTGTCATCGCCGTAAATTCGTTCCATGCGAACCTTTTCCATGCAATCGGAATCTTTTGAAGTCCAGCATTTGTCGCTGACCGACCCCTCGTTTTGATACGCAAGCCCAATGGCTCGTAAGCCCACTTCCGCAGTTGACTTAAGCACCAACTCGCTTCGTACTTCAGGCAATTGGCCAGAGCCGGGCATAAACAAGTACAAATACTCAGAATTAGGTTTCTCGCCATTCCACATCACCCAGTGGTCGCCATAGATTTCATGAACTAGCCAACTGTCTCCTTTTGGAGCAACAAATCCAGCAGTTAAAACGACTGAAATAATACAAAATTTAAACATGTTTTTCTCCATCTAAAACCACATGCGAAAAATGTGTTTTATTTCCGCAATAATAAGACAATTAGGTATTGAAAAATGTCCACAAAAAGCCGATTCTATGGGGATATGGAGAAGCAACAAACAAGAATAGACGCACCTGCTGAGTGGCGCTCCGCTCTGACAGGAATTTCAAGCGGTTTTTTGCTCTACGAGACCGTGACTGGTCTTGCGATTATGCTTCTTCCGTTCTCTCCGTTTAATCAATTCAACGTTCTATTGCATACCGCACTTGGTATTGCAATGATTGTTCCAGTGATTTGGTATTGCATCCGCCACTGGCTAGTTCGCCGAAAGGGAAATCTAAGCCACTACCAATTGCTCGGATATGTTTCAGTTGCACTATTACTAGCATGCATAGTGAGTGGTGTTGTTCTGACATGGCAGGGAATTGTTGGACCCGTGATTAGTGCAACTTGGGACACAGTTCATCTAGTAACTGGTTTCGCCATGGCGGTCTTTATCATCATACACATCATTTCGGTTGTTATTCGAAAGGTTAATAAAGACGATGCGAAGAAAACACTTGCAGTTGCCAGAAGCCGATTTTATCAGTGGTCGGTCGGGGTTACCGCTCTGTTTCTTGCAGTTGCTTGGGTGTGGTCAACAATCTACTCCGACCCACCAACCGTGAGCGCTTTTGCGGATGAGTACAACTGGAAATATGGTGAAGACCGACCCTTTGCACCATCCCTTGCAAGAACAGACACAACCGCTTGGCAAAACGATGTTCGCAATCAAGTCCTTGCATTAATTGAACCAGAGAAGCACCAACTCTTTAACGATACCTTTGAAGAAGCAAAAAAAGAGCCAGTTGGTCTTTTTGCTCATATTCGTACTGCAGCAAAAGCAGTGAATGTAGACGAAGCAACAAATAAAGAGATTGACAAAATAATTGCTGAAGGTGCAAACTGGATGCAACACAACGGAGCAATCGACCCAAAACTTTTGACGGGCTCAGACCGTTGCGGTACAAGCGGTTGCCACACGCAAATTTACGAAGAGTGGCTACCAAGCGCACACAGGTATTCGTCACTTGACAAAATGTTCCAAGACGTTCAAACGTTAATGGTTAACGAAACATCACCAGAACACACACGTTATTGTGGTGGATGTCACGACCCAATTTCACTTTTTGCTGGAGCAAAAAATAGCAGTAACAACACTGTTGGTGTTGAAGAAGGAATCGACGAAGGTACTTCTTGTTTGGTCTGTCACAACATCGTCCAAACAGATATTCAAGGAAATGCTGATTACACACTTCAGCCACAAGAGAGGTATGTATATGAACTTGATGATGGAGAGACGGCGAAGTTTGTGAGCGATTTTTTGATTCGCACCTATCCAAAACACCATGTTTCTTCGTACTCCAGACCGCTTTACAAAACCCCAGAGTTTTGTGCCGCTTGCCACAAACAATATCTTGACAAGGAAGTAAACACCGACATTGGCAAAGTCCAAGGTCAGAACCAATACGACAGTTGGAAAAACTCTCGCTGGTATCACGGTGATGAAAATCCACAAACACTTTCGTGTCGTGAATGTCACATGCCACTTACCGACTCTGATGACCCAGCTGCAGGAGACATGACCGATTACAACCGTTCGCTAGATGACGGAAAGCACAGAGTTCACAGCACTCTTGGTGCAAACCAATATATTCCACTGTTACAAGATTTAGAATTCGCAGAAGAACACACTGAGTTGATAGAACAATGGATGCGCGGCGAAATAGAAATTCCAGAAATTGAAGATAAGTGGACAACTGGCCCCGTTGTCCGTATGGATATCAAAGCCCCCGAAAGCGTTCAAGTTGGAGAACAAATTGATTTAAGAGTTATTTTAACGAACAACAAGACGGGTCACGATTACCCAACAGGTCCTCTTGATATGATTGAGAGTTGGGTTGAACTTGTTGTGACTGATAGCGACGGAAATGTTGTTTACAGCACAGGAAGTGTTGATGAAGAAACTGATCAAGTAACCGACTCACAGGTTGTTTTCAAAGCAGATGGCTTTGATCGCAAAGGCGAACTTATCGACAGGCATAATCTGTGGGATTTAGTAGGAGCAAGTTACAAACGATCTATGTATCCCGGCGTGACTGATACATTTGAAGAATCATTGCAATGCCCTTCAACGGCAAGAGGCCGCGTTACAGATAATGCAAGAGAATCACGACCAGGAAGCCGTTCTGATGATTTTGAGTTTGAGCCCGAATCTGTTGGCGAACTTAATGTTAAAGCAACTCTTTGGTACCGTAAGGCAAACCCAGCGTTTCTTGATCGTGTATATGGAACAGAGAACGATGTAAGATCGCCAATTTTTATGGTGTCCGAAGCAACCGCGACCATTAATGTGGTGGGTGAATGAGCAAAAAGCGTTTTAACAAACGCCATCAACTTATGTTGCGATGGAGTGTGGTGACTATCATCATCGCCATTGCCATTGCACTTTTGTTTGTGTGGAAAAATACGCGTGTCGATCCAATGGCGCGCAACGATGACGGAACAGTAAGCGGTTTAACGAGCGTGCTTGATAGAACGATTGACCCAGAGATGGTTACGTTTAGATTTGTTGCACACGATTTGAGTTTCCCTCATTTTTCTTCTGTTCGCAACTCTTTGTTACCTGAAGATATGGGAAGTGGTCTTGCGTGGGGGGATTATGACAACGACGGCAACGACGATTTGTTTGTAGTGAATTTTGCAGGAGGGGTGCTTGACAAAAATCCTAAAGGTGAATGTGTGTTGTTTCGAAATAATGGAGACGGCACTTTTCAGGATGTAAGTAAGGAAACCGGAACCGATATTGTTGTCTATGGCATGTCACCAACTTGGGCGGATTTTGACGGCGATGGCGACTTGGATTTGTACATTTCTTGTTATGGAGAGAATGTTTTGCTTCGCAATGATTCAAACAAGTTCGTTGATGTTTCACAAACCGCTGGTGTCAATAGTGACTTGTTTGGTGCCGGCGCTTCTTGGGCTGACTATGACCAAGATGGGGACCTAGATCTTTACGTAACGAATTACGTTGATTTTATATTTAACGAAAAGGACATTCATGAATCACAGCGACAATATGACGCCGAGGTTCCATTTACGTTAAACCCATCTTCCTATCCAGCGCAACCAAACTCACTTTACAGAAACAATGGCGACGGAACATTTACCGATGTTGCTAAAGAGTCGGGGGTAGATGACAAAGAGGGTCGTTCTCTTGGCGCAGCGTGGTTTGATTTTGAAGGAGATGGCGACTTGGATTTGTACGTTGCAAACGATGTCTCTAAAAACGGTGTATATCAAAACAACGGTGATGGAACTTTCACAGACATAGGCGCAATTTCGCTTGCCGCTGATTATCGCGGCGCGATGGGGCTAGCGGTTGGCGATGTGGATACTGATGGCGACGACGATTTACTTGTAACTCACTGGGTTGCGCAGGAAAATGCGTTGTATGAAAACATGCTCGGTGAATGGGGAGATGCCCAGCGTGTTTCTTTTATGGATACCGCCGAAGACCATGGTCTTGGACAAATTTCCTTGCACATGGTTGGGTGGGCAACGGGTCTTGTTGATTTAGATAATGACGGCTTGCTTGATTTGTGGGTAGTGAATGGGCACACACTTGAAGAAGAAAACAATCAAACACAGTTGCAAAAACAAGAGATGCAATTATTCAGACAAGTTGATGGCGAAGGATTTTATGAAATTGGTTCTCAAGCGTGCAGCGCATTAACCGAACCATTTGTTGGTCGTGGCGGTGCACATGCCGATTATGATTCTGACGGGGATATGGATATTGCTGTCTTAAAGTTTGGCGAAGGCATCTTGCTCCTTGAGAATAAATCCGAGTCCTCAGGCAGTTGGTTGCGAGTTCACCTTTCCCAAAGCCCACCAAATTCCCATGCTATCGGCGCTACGGTTTCAGTTCGTGTTGGCGACGAAACGAGAACGAAACAAGTTGGTATTGACGGAAGTTATCTTTCCCAGCACCAGATGGATGTGCAATTTGGGTTGGGTGACGCTGAGTTAGTCGATGAATTGAAGGTGACTTGGCCAGACGGAACAAAAACAGTACAAACAAATGTACCGGTTAATCAAAAAGTAACAATCGAAAAAAGTATTGGATAAGAACCGCCACAGAGACGCAGAGGAATACATTTTTGGTTTAGGAACCAAGAACCCAAATCTTATCTCCGCGCCTTCGCGCCTCCGCGGCAAAAATAATTTGGTAGAACCGCCACAGAGACACGGAGACACGGAGGAATACTTTTTGGTTTAGGAACCAAGAACCCAAATCTTATCTCCTCGCCTTCGCGCCTCCGCGGCAAAAAGAAATGCCACAGAGCGGCTGTAGATAAACGACCCGCGGGATTGTTTTTTTTAGCAACAGCCGTCTGATGAACAGCAACAATCGTTGTCCTCTGGAGTAGGTCCAGAATCTACGTTGCCATTTTCATCTGCCTTACATGCAACAACAGTCATAGAACGAAATTCGATTCCGTTTACCGTTTGCCATGGATCGGTTTCGTGTTTTACAACCGTAATCTCATCGAAGCCAGCATCAGCAAATGCCTCAACAAAAGCATCGTCTTTCATTGCACCAGAAATACAACCACTCCAAAGATAGTCATCCCCTTGCATTTCAGTTGGTACATCTTCATTTGAAACAATGTCAGAAATAACAGCGCGACCACCCGGAGTGGTTACACGGTATAACTCTTTGAATAGAGTGGGTTTTTCATTATTGGAAACAAGATTAAGAACGCAATTTGAAACAACTACGTCAATAGAGTTATCATCAACGATGCCCTGCATGTTTACGATATTGCCTTTGTGAAACTCCACGTTTGCATATCCGATTGTATTGGCAACTACGGGTGCAAACTTGTTTGCAACGAAAAGCATTTCATCGTTCATGTCAACGCCGATTACTTTTCCTTCTTTACCGACAACTTGGCTTGCAATGAAACATATTTTTCCTGCACCAGAGCCAAGGTCCAAAACGGTTTCTCCTTCTTGAACATATTTGCTTGGATCGCCGCAACCATAATCACAATCAATCACTTCTTGTGGAATGGCCTTCAACCACTTAGCGTCGTAATCGACAGGGCAACAAAGTGCGGGCTCAACATTTGTTGCTGCGAGTGAGTAACGGTCGTGGCAAGCAGATTCGGCTTGTTGTTTATCCATTGTTTTTCTCCATTAAAGCGTGTATTTTACTGTCAA
>JASMLG010000121.1 GCA_030748805.1 Phycisphaerales bacterium
TGATGATGAATATGCCGAAATCCGTGGTGACGGAAACCTAATGCTAAATGGCTTATGGTATATCGTTATAGGTGATGGTTCTGGTGGTTCTGGTGTGATTGAAAATGCAACAGACCTTACCGGACTTTCTCTTGACAATGGCACGCTTCTTCTTGCAGAAGACGAAGACACACTGGGTGTTACTACTGGTGCAATAGTCAATTTGAATTTTGAAAATAGCGACAACGTAACTCACGTTCTTGTAATGAATTTCTACGGTGAGTACGGTGATGATTTAGATATTGACGACGATGGAGTACTCGATGATCTTCCTTGGACAAGTGTCGTGGACGGTGTACAAATTATTGAAGATCCAACGGGTGGTGATCTTACTTATACGTTAGTTGACGACATGATTGGTCCAACTGCTGATGGATATGTTCCTGCGCATGTGTATCGTTACACAGGTGCTTGTGGCAACTTCGCCATGGGAACGTACGATCCGTTTGATCCTGAATCAGTCGATACACCCGGATCTGAAAATCCAGCCTGTCCATCCGATTGTCCAGCGGACTTTGATGGTGATGGCATGATTGGAGTTTCTGATATCTTGCTCCTAATTGGTGGATGGGGCGGAAACGATCCAACTCAAGATCTTGATGGAGATGGTATAGTTGGCGTTAGCGACTTGTTACTAATGATTGGCGCGTGGGGTCCCTGCTAACAAGCAGGAACAAATCTGGGTTACCAGAGAGAGGAGAACCCTCACGCAACATCACGACCCGCCATTTGGCGGGTCGTTTTTTTAGCGGTGTTTCGTTCGTCAGAGCTGCATTCGACTTCCGCTTGCACGCTGACACTTCGTCGTGTTCCATCGATGACTCGTAAAGGGTCACCTGCTTCACACTCCTCGTTACAGAGAGCAATCGAAAATCTCGGTGCTCGTTCTGACTCACTCAACACCGCTTTTAAACAGAATGGAGCGGCATTCGATTTCTAGTGACAGTCACTGTCGCTCGTGGACTCGCTCTGTGCTTTAGTCACCTCGAATTAATTGACCCGCGGTCAATTAACGCTCGGATTTCTAGTGACAGTCACTGTCGAAATCACTGTCACTTCGTTGAATATAGAAACAATCCCGCGGGTCGTTTTTTTGTGAATTAGTGACAGGTTTCTAAGTGGTTGGCACAACAAGCGAGTTAGTCACCACTAGGTGCTTGTCACTAGAGATTGATCAAGCGTAACGATTTGGACGTTTTCTTCTTGAATCCAACCTGTAGAACCATTTGGTAATTTGATATGTAGCCAATCTGGACGTTTTTCAATTATTTCAAACTCTACACCTTCTTGAATTGGGTTTTTGAGCATAGGTGCATAATTCATACCGTTTCCCTTGCGGATGATAGCTTCGCTAGCAATTAACACGCCATGATCTTGATGTTGGCTGATTAAATCTGCCCCAACACTTATTCCAAAAGCAATTGCCACAGATCCAAATGCAACTGATGCTGTCTTAAAACCTGGAATCATTCTGAAAATACGTATTGATATTATGCTCCAGAATGTAAACCAAAAAATAATACCAATGGTAAGACGAACATGAGTCGGAAGAGCTTCATGCCAAAACGCAAGACGTTTCATAATAGATGAAGTATCTTCTCCTTTAATAGGGTTTGAAACAATGCTTCTTGCATATCTTAAATTTGCTTTAAGCCGACCATCAGATGGAATGTACCGTTGTCCAGAACGATAAGCTGCAATTGCTTCGCCGACTTCTCCGGCTTGTAGTTGGGCATTGCCTAGGTTATACCAAAGTTTTCCGTTTTCTATTCCATCATCAACAAGGATTTGAAAGCGTCCTGCAGAACGGCGGAATGATTCCTTAGAAGCGACAGGATCTGAAGTTTGCAAAGAGACCCCATTGTTGTAAGCCGCTTGAGCTTCTTGTAACACTGCGGCTTGTTGTTCATTGGTTAGATGAATTTGTCCACTTGAAAAAGTAAGCAATAAAACAACTGTTGATGATAGTAAGGTCATTTGATTTGCTCCAAAAGTTGACACGCATCTTTAACTAGAGATTCATCAGAATATCCGCCAAAGCGCGAAGCTTCGCAGCGTGTAAGTAGTTCCTCCATTTGTTTGGAGAAGTTATTGTCATTGCAGTCGGTTTTCAACATTCGCAACGCTTTTGATAATTGAACTGCTTGTTGATTTGGCTCCAAGCAGGCAGCATTTTTGATTGATCGCATTGCATGTTTAGTTTCACTTTTTCGTATAAACGAGGGTGTTCTGGAATGTTTGCGGAATAATATAATCAGCAGCAATATTGCAAAAGAGCTTGGTGGTATTGCTAAGATAATAAGTACAGTTGGTGTCATAGAAACGTTTTCTGATTCAAGCAAATCATTCCCTGCGTAATTTGCGAGAATGCCACCTTCAACTTCAATTGGGTTATTTGGGTCTGTAGTTTTGTTTGAGGATCCAATGAAATCGTCTGCCGAAAGGGTTTCTACTGACTCAACTGTTATTGGGATTGCTTTCGTCCAAACAGTTTCGTATTTGCCACTTTCCGGGTCGAAACTTGTCAATGGGATACTGGGAATTTCTTTTGTGGAGGAATTTCTTGGACGAATAGTTTGTGTAAATATTTTCGTGCGACCTTCTACTGTTCCACCAAGTGGTTTGTCAGGTACTTTGAATTTGTCAGTAAGAGCTGGAACACGATCTAGAAGTGGTGCGGAAAGATAGTCAAGATTTACTTGCCCTGCTGTTAAATCGGTGACTCGCATAGTTAGAGTAATTGGTTCGCCCACTTTGACGTGATTTGGCTCTGCAACTAATCTAAAATCAAAATTTCCAACAGCACCACTAAACCAAGGGGGTCTATCTTTTGTTGGTGTAGTAAGGACTTCAATTGGTGCTATTTCTGCTTGAGTACTTATTAGTTGTGACTGGTTGACAACAAGAGAGTTGCTTCCAAAAATTCCAGTTCGACGTTGTCTTGAAAGTGAAATTGGATAGTCAACTAGAATTGTGATAGGTCTTAGTTGTAATTCTCCAGTCGTCTCTGGCCATGCAGTTGCTTGGGCTGAATATACATAAAATGTTGTCGAGATTCCTTCATCGGTCTTACCTTGAACTTTTTGTAATGACACATTGCCGTTTTGAAGCACCTCGGTAAAAATGCCAAAATCGCTATTTGAATTAATAAAAGAAAACATGTCTTTAGCATCAAGTTCTATCCCTAAAATTGGATCTGTGAATTGCTCAATAAAAATACGAAGAGTTAAGTCAATTGGTCGACCAAGATAAATGTCTCCTTGAGTTCCTGTAACCTCTGCTTTTAACGCCCCGCCTGTCGGAGGTTTTTCAATTTCGATTTGGCGTGGAGAGGATTTGAATGCTTTGCCACCTGCAAAAAAGGTTAAAGCAGGAATGACCAATGTTCCTTCTCTCTTTGGAGTTAGTAGGAAAGTGATTCTACGTGTTGAAGTTGATGTGATTTTTCCGTTGATAAAAGTCGTTTGGCTAGAAGTTTCTTCACCTAATTTTCTTTGAATTGTAAAACCCTCAATATCTGGAATTGTTGGTTCAGTGTCGCTTTCAATGTTTTCAAAAACAACCGTAAGTTGTATAGGGACACCTACATATCCAACGTTTTGACGTATATCTATGTAAACTTCTTGTGCAAATGCTGGAGTAGCAATGCACACCATGAGTAAGAAAATAGATTGTATGAATTTATTTAAATGTTTCATTACCAATCCTTTGTAACTGGAATGCGGCGTGAAGCACGCTTGGCTGCTAGAGCTTTGCGTCTTTGCTGTTCCTTATCACGAATAAGTTGTAAAAGTCTTGCCGCTTCATCTTTTGAAAGTCGTTTGCCTTCTTCCTTTATGCTTGCTTGAGAAATTTCCGATTCCGAATTTGTTTCTTCAATAGTTTCTAATTCGCCTTCGTTTATATCTTGTTGTTCTGGCTGTTTACTTTCATGTTGCTGGTCTTCGGATTGCTGGTAATCTTGTTGCTGTTGATCTTCGGATTGCTGACCATCTTGTTGCTGTTGATCTTTGGATTGCTGGCCATCTTGTTGCTGTTGATCTTCGGATTGCTGGTCATCTTGTTGCTGCTGATCTTCGGACTGCTGGCCATCTTGCTGCTGTTGATCTTCGGATTGCTGACCATCTTGCTGCTGCTGATCTTCGGATTGCTGACCATCTTGCTGCTGCTGATCTTCGGACTGCTGGCCATCTTGTTGCTGTTGATCTTCGGACTGCTGGTTATCTTGCTGCTGTTGATCTTCGGATTGCTGGTCATCTTGTTGCTGTTGATCTTCGGATTGCTGACCATCTTGTTGCTGTTGATCTTCTGATTGTTGCTGTTGTTCTTCCATTTGATCTTGCATTTGATTAAGTTGCTTAAGCATTTGCCAAGCAAGTTCTCCATTTGCACGAGCGTCCATATCAGAACTATCCTCTTTTATTGCAGTTCTATAACTCTGCAATGCATTTTTGATTTGTTCTTTTGCGAGTTCAGTTGTTTTGATGGATTCTTCACTAGAAGTTGCGGTTCCTGTTCCTTCCAGATCATTCATCGTCTGTTGAAAAACTGAATTCCCAAGATTGAAAGCACTGTATGTACGAAGATTCTGGTTCTCACTTGTAGACATTGCATCTTCAAAGGCCTTTGCAGCGATCTCGAACTGTCCTAAGTTGTAATAAGCTATTCCGCGGTCGTACATGATTTCTGGAGAAGGGGTAGTCGCTGCTAGTTCATCAAGAACGGTTGCTGCTTCTTGCCACTTCTCATCTAATAGATTTGATTGAGCGGTTTGCAACAAGTCCTTAGTAGGAGTTGTTTGTACCAACATAGAAATCATAAGTGCAGGTAAAATCATGTAGGAACCTCGTACGATTTTACTTTTGTTTTGTTCTTAGGACGAAGTGACATCCATGAATCACCAAACAATATTATAAGTGCTGGAATTGCAAACCATTGAAAACGGGGAATGAATTGTTCAAGTTTAACACTATCAAAACTTTTTCCTGCATCTGTAGCAATTCGTTGTGCATAAATTGAAGCAAGGTCAAGATTTGCTGTTCCTGCAGGAATAAACAGCCCATTTCCTGCATTAGCAATATTTGCTAATTCGTCAGGATTCATGATTGACCATACTTCTTCACCTTCGTGAGTAATAAAGGAGGGTTGTCCATAGAGAGTGGTTGGGATACGAGCACCAGTTGTTGAATCACCAATCCCAACGGTGTAGACATCAATGCCCGCAGCTGCAGCATCAGCTGCTGCTTCAGAAGGAAAACTACCCATGTCTTCGCCATCTGTTAGGACAATAATTGTTTTGTATTCTTGTTCATCATCAGTAAAACTTTTTTGTGCTAATCGAATACCGTCGCCAATTTTTGTTCCACCTCGTTTTACGCTTCTTGGCGAGACATCGTCTAGCGAAAGTCGAAGTGAACTATAGTCCAATGTTAGCGGAACAGTTAATGCTGCATCTCCAGCTACAGTAACAAGACCAGCGCGATCACTGCCCATTACATCTAAGACATCAGTAATTGCAGTAATTGCTCTATCTAATCGATTTGGTTTTACGTCTTCGGCAAGCATTGATCGAGAAACATCAAGTACAAAGAATGTATCAATCCCTTGTTGTTCAACTTCACGATATTTTGTTCCCCATCGTGGATCAAGGATAGATAAACAAAGCATAATTGATGCTGCGATTAACAGTCCAATACGAAAACGCCTTCTCCCATCGGAACTAGTTTTTGTCAGACGCGGAATTAGTCGTGATGATGCGATTTTACGTAGTAATTTAGATCTATGTAAATGTCCCATTACAAGAATCGTGGCTAACGCAACAACAGCCCAGATGTATATGGAATTGTTAGGGTTGTTGAATTGAATATCCATCAGTCTAGAATCCTGTAATAAGTAGAACGAAGGAGAACTCCTGTGATTAAGAATAAAAATGCTACAAACAGAAGTGGGGGAACTGTAAAGCCAGCAATATTTACACTCTTTACAGCCATGTCCACGTGATTAACGTACGTACGTTGAGTTATTTCTGTGCGTTCCATTTTGTCAATTGCTGCATAAATTTCTTCAAGCGATGCTGTGTCTGTTGCTCGGAAATATTTACCATCAGTTATTTGCGCGATTTTCTGAAGGGTTTCTTCGTCAATTTCAACTCGTTGATTTCGCATGACGGTTCTTCCAAAGACATCTGTAGTCGGATATGGAGCCCAACCGTTTGTGCCAGCACCAATTGTGTAAACAGTAATTCCCATTGCAGCAGCAATGTCAGCAGCTGTACGAGGATCTATATCTCCTTGGTTGTTTGCTCCATCTGTTAACAAAATAATTACTTTGCTTTGAATGTTATTTCCCGACTCTGATTTAACGCGCTCTTCAAGAGAAGACAATCGTTCAACAGCAAGCGCTAATGCATCACCAATAGCAGTACCGTCCTCTGAACGTTCGTTTACTATTTCAATACTATCAAGTACATCTGTAACGAGAAACTCATGGTCGAATGTCATAGGACAATTACTGTCTGCAAATCCAGCAAATGTCACAAGACCTATTAGGTCCCCGCTTCTGCCGTCAAGGGAGCCCATTCCACCGATAAAATCTCCAGCGACTCGCCGTACAGCGGTTAGGCGATCAACAGCTTGACCATCAATGGTGAAGTCATGAGCATTCATACTTGATGAGCGATCGATTACCATTTCGATTGCGACGCCATTTGCCGATTGTTGAGTTTTTTCAAAACGTTTTTGCGGTCGTGCAATGCAAACTACTAGTAATGCGATTGCGATTGTTTTAAGAAGGGCAGGAATCCAAACTGTTTTGCTTCTTAACGATTTTGGAAGTAGAGTTAAGTCAATTGCAGTGCTATAGGAGAGACCTGTTTTGTAATAATGGCGATACCATCGCCACCAAAGGATTGGGACGATTACAAGTAAAACTAGAAACCATGCGTTGTGAAATGTCATGCAGCGACCTCCACTTTGTCCTGTGATGATTCTTGGACTGTTTCATTAACAAAGATTTCAGCTTGTTGAATAGCGTCCGCCATCGCTTTGCCACTAGGTTCATGTCTGGCAAATTTAACTAAGTCAGCTGCTACGAGGAAAGATCCAAGAGATTCACGGTCACTGTGTTCAAGATGAGGGTTTTGTTTTGCAGCAATTAAAAACTCTCTAGTTGTTTGTCCAGTGGCACTGATGTGAAATCTTCCCTCAAGATAATGCCTAACTATATCACTTAAAGTGGTATAAAAACTTTGAACATCTGAGTTTGATTCTTTAAGTTTTGCGATGTCTCTAATTGCTTTTTCATAAGGAGTGAGAATAGGTTTGTTTTTCTTAACTAGTCGAAATGCTAACCAAACAACGACACCTAAGGTGACAACAACTGAAACAATAACTAGCAGCCAACTCTTAGTAAATAAAGGTACAGCACCTTTAATATCTCTTAGAGTCATATCATTTAGTGAGTCGCCAGCTACAGATTTGATCTCGATAGGGATAGGGTCAATAACTATAGATCCTCTTTCGCCATCTGTTTTTGACCAATTGATAACTATTCCACTTAGAGAGGTAGTTGAAGCATCGAAAGTGTCTAGTTTCATAGACCACGTCCATTCTCTACCATTTTTTGTTGGAATATCAAGCAAATGTCGTTGATCCACAATAGTGAAAGATTCGAAAGCTGTTTCATTTTCTAATACCAATGTTGTTCCAAGATTGGTTGAGGCATTGATTAGTAAATCAACCGGATCCCCAACTACAATATTAGTTGGCGAAACAGTTATCCGGACATCAATCCCATCTTGTGAAGTATGGATAGTTTCGCCTTTTGCGATTGTACAAATGGTTACAGCAATCAAAATGTAAGTTATTAATTTCATTATGCGCGTCTTGCCTCCCGCCTTTCAAAGAACTGACGTAATGATTTAGTAAACGGTTCACCTGTCTTAACTTTTATTTGATCTACTTTGCTCCTTCTAAGAGTTTGTTCGATTGCAATGCGGCTTTCGTTAGCAAGTTGATTCCATGCACGACGCACTCTCTTGTTCGATGTGTCAATAGTGCAGGTTTTTCCGCTTTCTGGGTCTTCAATTCTCATAAGACCGGCTTTTGGTAATTGGGTTTCAGAAACGTCGTTTGTGCTAACAGCAACAACATCATGTCTTCTATTTGCAATTTGTAGTTGTTTTTGCCAATTACGATCTTGCATGTCGGAGACAAGAAAAACAATAGCTCGCTTCTTTTGAACTTTGTTTAAGAACTCAAGTGCAGAGCCGATGTCAGTTCCTTTACCCTCAGGTTCAGTAGCAAGCAATTCTCTGATTACTCGAAGAACATGTTTTGAACCCTTTCTTGGAGGGATGTATGCTTCGACACGATCAGTAAAACAAATTAGTCCGACCTTATCATTATTGCGAATCGCGGAAATTGAAAGTGTGGCACATATTTCGGCAACGAGTTCATCTTTGAACTGCTCGTGGGTGCCGCAGTACTGTGAACCGCTTATGTCAACGAGTAACATTACCGTTAACTCACGTTCTTCACGATAGAGTTTGACAAATGGTTCACCAAATCTTGCAGAAACGTTCCAATCGATTGTTCGAACATCATCGCCGATTTGGTATTGGCGAACTTCTTCGAATTCCATGCCTCGACCCTTAAAGGCGGAGTGGTATCCACCAGCAAGGACGTCATCGACCAGGCGAGAGGTTCGAAGTTCGATTCGCCGCACCTTTTTAAGGAGATCTTGGGGAATCATTCTTGTTGCTCCTAAGGTACTGGGACGAAGTCCAAAATGGAAGCAATTACATCGTCAGATGTTTTGCCTTCAGCTTCAGCTTCGTATGTTGTTGCAACCCGATGGCGAAGAACATCATGAGCAAGGTCTTTGACGTCTTGTGGCGTGACGTAACCACGACCGTCAAGGAACGCGTTAGCTTTTGCACAAAGGGTTAGGGCAAGAGTTGCTCTAGGCGATGCACCATATTCAACAAATTCCGCAAGTTCCTCAGAGACGATTTCTGGGGTGCGAGTCGTTTGTACTAAATCAACTATGTAGTTTGCGATTTGATCGTCTATGTATATTTGATCAATTAATTCTCTTGAGTGAGAAATAGAATCAGGTTGCATAACACACTCAACAGAATTGTCTTGAACTGTTGTTGCCATGCGTTTTAGGATTTCTAGTTCTTCGTTTTGTGTTGGATAATTTACAACAACTTTCATCATAAATCGATCAACTTGAGCTTCTGGTAGTGGATAAGTTCCCTCTTGCTCAATTGGGTTCATAGTTGCTAAGACAAGAAACGGATCGGCCATTTTGAAAGTTTCTGTTCCAATAGTGACTTGGCGTTCTTGCATTGCTTCAAGCAAGGCGGACTGTACTTTTGCTGGGGCTCGGTTAATTTCATCAGCAAGGATTATGCTTGAAAAAATAGGACCTTTATTCACAACAAACTCACCTTTGTCTTGGCGGTACATCAAGGTACCAGTCAAGTCAGCAGGAAGAAGGTCGGGTGTAAATTGAAGACGTTGGAATGAAGTGTTTATGCCTTTAGCTAAACTTGAAACAGCAAGGGTTTTAGCAAGCCCCGGAACTCCCTCGATGAGAATGTGCCCATTTGCAAGTAATCCAATAAACATGCGATGTAGAAGATTGTTCTGTCCAACTATAACAGCATGCATAGAGTGTTGAAGTCGAGTGAATGGTTCGCTAGCCGTGCTTACTTGTTCGCTTATTGCTTGAATGTCTGTATGTGATGGATTTGTCATTTGATTTATTGTGGTCATAGAGACCTGTACGGCAGTATTTTATGTTGGTTCGTTGCAAATTGCAGAAGTTTTTTCTCAAAACGCTACAATGCCACTATGACAGAATCAACAAAAGTAGATGGGCGTTTAGTCGCATTAAACTGGGTTGGAAATCCGATGGAAGCCACAATGGCAGTTGATACAACTAAACTTCAAGAGGCAACAGCCGAAATTGAAGATGGTTCTGGTGTTACCCATCGAATAGAAGTTCTAGCAGGTTGGGATGCGGATTATCTTGTAGGCAAGGATGTAGTTGCGTGCCCGACTGACGAGGGTGTTGTTCTTAGCGAGAAGTAGCGAAAGTTTTTCCCTGCCTATTAGTTCCACTAACCGCGTTCGACTAGTCGGTCGATTAAGAAACTTGACTGTTCAAGGGCTTGCTCAGAAAAATCACCGAAGTGATCGTGTACTTCACTAAACATTTTTCTGAAACCTTCCCTATCTTTTTGAATAACCATTCTGCGAAGTTCGTTTCCGGTCTGATTGAGTACATCGAGAATATGTCCTGTCTCCGGATTATTCATTTGTATTGAAGCATACAAATCGGCTGATTGAGCAAAGTGCCTTGCAGCCATTAATAATTCCATCAAATATATAGGCGATGTAAATTCCAGTGTCCTATTTACATCAACGTTTAATTGTTGGATTGTTCTTCCGAGGACTTCGGTTGTTTGGTGAGTAAGTACTTGAACAATCCCCATAGTTTTATCGTGTTCTTCAGCAGTAGTGTCAATAATAGATAAACCACGTGCATGTAGGATTTTGCACAACCATTGATACCACTCCCCTTGATCTCTGCCGCAAACAACTGCAATTCTCTGACCTTGTAATGTATGTACATTTGGTCCAAAAAGTGGGTGTGTTCCGATTACGCTCCCATTAAAGTTTTTCAACATTGTTTCAATAGGTTCGGTCTTGGTGGAGGTTATATCCATTAGAAGTGAGTGATCTTTACAGTGTGGTGATATTTCTTCTATAACATTTTTGGTTTCTTGAATAGGTACAGATACAATCACGACATCAGCTTGATTTGCCGCTTCAGTATTTGATAATTCTGTACCAAGATCCGCAACCAGAACCCTGTGTTTGAAATCTTCAAACAATTTGACTAGCAGTTGACCCATTCCACCATTTCCGCCAATAATTGAGATGGTTTTTATGTCCATGTCTTTTGGCAGTTCAGCCCCAAGAGAGGCCTGGCGATCCCGACTCGCCCACAAAATGACACGAAATAAACTTTCGATAACTTCGCTTCTAAGTCCAGCAGATTGTGCTCGGTTACCCCTATCTTCAAGTAATACCTTCTCTCTAGCGAAATCACGAATACCAAATCCTGTGTTTTTTTTGACTTCTGCGACCTTCTCTACTACGGTGTTTCTTTGACTTAACAGGTCAAGAATCTGGTGGTCAATCTTGTCTATTTCATCCCTGAGAGGTACCAGTTCATCTGGGACTAAATTATGTTGATTTTGTTGTTCCATTTCACTCAAGGGCAGGGTACCATCTTTGTTTCTGACTTAGTTACTTAACCTACCCAAGATTACTGGAATACTTCAAATGACTACAACTTGCTGTACCTCTACTCACTCCGATAGCCAATTTGTTCAAGATTTCATTGGCTCCGTTACTGCTAGGAATCCGCATGAACCAGAATTCATGCAGGCAGTTCATGAAGTCGTTTCATCTATTGAAGTTGTTTTGGAAAGACGACCACAATACGTAAAAGGCAACATACTTGACAGGATTGTTGAACCAGAACGGGCATTCCAATTTAGAGTTCCTTGGGTAAATGATTCAGGTGAAGTTGAAGTAAACAGAGGTTATCGAATTGAATTTAATAGTGCAATAGGACCTTACAAGGGAGGTCTACGTTTCCATCCAACTGTAAACTTGAGCATCCTTAAATTTCTAGGGTTTGAGCAGATATTTAAAAATAGTTTGACAACTTTACCAATGGGTGGCGGTAAAGGTGGTGCTGATTTCGATCCAAAAGGTAAGAGCGATGGTGAAGTGATGCGTTTTTGTCAATCCTTTATGTCCGAACTATTTCGACATATTGGACCAGATACCGATGTTCCAGCAGGAGATATCGGAGTTGGTGGTCGAGAGATTGGCTATTTGTTTGGAGAATATAAAAAACTGACAAATACTTTTGTTGGTGTTTTGACTGGTCGAGGGCTTGAGTGGGGGGGGAGTTTAATCAGACCAGAAGCTACAGGATATGGATGTGTTTACTTCGCAGCTGAAATGCTAGCAACAAGGGGGGAAACGTTTGACGGGAAAACATGTCTGATTTCGGGATCAGGAAATGTTGCTCAGTATACTTGTGAAAAGATAAATCAACTTGGTGGTAAGGTCGTCACACTTTCGGATAGTAGCGGTTGGATTTTTGATGGAGACGGTATTGATGCAGATAAACTTGCATGGGTGATTGATTTGAAAAATAATCGACGTGGACGAATTGGCGAGTATGTTGAACAATTTACAAACGCGGAGTTCCATCCTCGAAATGATTCACTCGGCCATAACCAACTTTGGACAGTTGATGCGGAATGTGCTTTCCCATCGGCAACTCAAAATGAAATTAACTCAGTGGATGCAGCCAATTTACTGGGTAATGGTGTCACCGTCGTAAGTGAAGGTGCAAATATGCCAAGTACGTCAGAAGCACAAGATGCTTTTGTAGATGCAGGAATTTTGTATGGACCAGCAAAAGCAGCAAATGCTGGAGGTGTAGCAGTTTCTGGTTTGGAAATGGCTCAAGCAAGTCAACGATTATTCTGGACTCGAGAAGAAGTTGACGCAAAATTAAAACAAATCATGAGTAATATTCATGCCCAATGTGTTGAGGCAGCGAATGATTTTGGTTGCGATGGAAACTATGTTGATGGAGCCAATATTGCTGGGTTTATTAAAGTTGCAGAAGCAATGATGGCACAAGGAGTTGTGTAACACTCTGTTTACATTCTTAGTAATCCTCTAAGAACCCATGAGAATCCGACAAGGTTGTAACATCACAATCGATAGTTTGTATTGCCGAGTAAACTAAGGATTTGCACGGTTAAGTGGGACTATCATTAGGTAGTTTTTTGTCTTATTTGCTTTGAATTTGTTTTTTCTGTGCTATAATTAACTTTAAGGGGATAGGGATTGCATGCACAAAGGAGTGATGCAACGTCTTAATAATCAATTTTGTGTCGGCGCACATTACGCTGTCTTAGTCGTATGCAAAACTCTGGTTTTGCACAGGAGCAATGTAAGAATTGGAAACTATGGTATCTATTGAATTTGGCGATCGTGTCGTACATCAGAAATTCCCAGAGTGGGGAAGTGGCTCAGTGATTAAGGTTGAGAACACCGCAGTTAATGGTGAATCGACCTTAAGAGTGACAGTTCGATTTTCTAATACTGGCTTGAAGTCGTTTGTCGGGAATAATTTACCGCTTGATTTATTAGACAGCGGTCATTCAATGCCAGGAGATCAAGATCGTAAGCGTCCTGCAATTGCTGAAGTTGAAGATTTAGAAAAATCAGGATTAACCCATGCAGTTGAGAAAAAATTGATTGAAATTATGATGTCAATTCCTCTTGCATGTAGAGATCCTTTCAACACAGCAGAACATCGACTAAGAAGAACTTTAAAACTGTACAAGTACAATATGAGTGGCAAAGGGCTGATGGAGTGGGCAATTGCTCAGACCGGAATGGATGACCCTCTTACTCGATTTAACCGTACTGAACTAGAAGATTTTTTTAAGCAGTATAAGCACGAACTTAATCAACACCTAGTCAAACTTCTTCAGGAAATTGGAACAGATGACTCGACAGTTAAACGCTTGGTTTCTGAAGCCCCAGAAAATGCTAAGCGTGCAATTGAAAAATTTTGTTAATAGTTAATCAGAACCGTCGCCACCATAGAAATGGTTTTCGTCACCTTCTTCAGGCCGCGTGCTATCTCGTCGTATTTGCTCAACTAGCTTTCTAAGATAAACATTCTCTCTACGTGTTGCTTCAAGATCAAAGACCATATACTTGACACTTAGTCGTAGGTAGTCAAGAGAGTCCTGTAGTTTTGCTACTGACTCTTCAATCTGCGACCACTGAGCCCCATCGTTTTTACAGAGATCTTCAAGCTTAGTTCGATACTCGGTTGGTAACAACTTAAGTTGTTCGATCAAGCGGCACATTCTCTCTTCAATATTTCTCTCGTTCATCTCAATCTCTCGTTTCTTATGTTCTAGGTGGCAAAACATAAACCACACTGACAATGTGCATCAAGTTTGAGGTGTGTCCACTGATGAAGTAATTTTCTACGTGTTTATGCAGAAAACGACGATGCTCTCGGACGTTAGATTCAGTTTATTCTGTTTGTGTGTTTTTTAGAAGAACCTGAGTAAGCCGTACGAAAATGCAATTAAGATAATAGCGACAATTATCAGGTACGATTTCTTACGAAAATCATTCGATACTGAGTCTCGGTGAGATACTCCATGTTCCAGCCAAGTCCCACAAGAAGAGCATTGGGTAATATCGTCCCAGATTTCAGTCCCACATTCTGGGCAATATCCTGTCTCAGATGCTGAAAAACGTTCTATGTCTTCTTCACTCGGTTCTTGGTCAATCATAAAACTTTTTATTCGCTTGGGCTACTCACAAATCTCATCTGAAACTGCTGCTTTGATTTGCCAAGATCTTCTATTTCGAAATTCCAAGCAATCGGCATTCGCCTATTTAGCCACTGCATAGTTCCAAGACCTTGCCAAGGTTGATTAAGTGGTAGGTTCTGTACGGTTCCTTTCATACGCTTTGGATTAAATGGAACCCATCCTACATTCGGCAGGGCGTATTCTCCCCAAACAATTAAAGTTGGATCAATTTTAATTGTTCCGACTGTATCAGCAACCGTTATTCCAACAACTGGTCTTGAGGGTATTCCTGCAGCACGTAGTGTTGCTATGCATACGCAAACTAAGTCCACAGCGGAACCCTTTTCTTTATTTGCAGCATATCTAGCACCCTTAACTTCAAGTCCTTCAAAGATGGATCCTTTGGATCTTGAGTATTGGCCATCACTGTGAATGTATTGCAGGCAGTATCGAATCAATACTTTCGCTGCAGTGTGAATAGAGACGGACTTGGGGTTACCATTTTCTGCTACAGCATTCTTGAATACTTGGTCATCTGACTGAATGTATCTTGATGGTTGAAGATATGCTTCAAACTCCTCATCCCATTCTTCAGGCCATGGTATTTTTGCTGCGACCTCTTCATCTAACTCACTTGAAAATGAAGAAGATGTAAATTGAACTTTGTAGTTTTGGGATGGGATTAAGAGATTCCACTGTCCAACAAAGTCCTCGTTTTCTTCACGTCTACATGTTTCAGAGATATCTTCACCAGTAGAAGTGTTTGTTACTACGATTGTCGAAGCATCGACATATGACCAACATGTTTTTGGAAGAATTGGCCACTTTGAGTCGATATTGTTGCTTTCTGCTTGTACAACAAAATTATATATTCGTTTGTCTGTTTTCTTTAATGGTGGGCTGAGACCAGTTTCTTGAGTACTAGCAGCTATGGATAAAATTAATGTAAAAGCAAAGATAAACCGACCCCAGAATTGGGGTCGGTTTAGTGGAATATTCCTGAGTTTAAACATTTGAAAATGGTTTTACTTCATTGGTTCTTCGACAGTATCTACAACAACAGTTTCTGAAGTAGTTGTATCCGTCACAGTGTCCCAAGTAGTAGTTTCAGTCATGGATCGAAGGTGAATTTCAACACGTCGATTCTCTTTTGTTCCATCAGGACGATTTGGAACCAATGGACGATATTCTCCATAACCGGCGATTTCAAATCTAGATGGGTCCACGCCATTGTTCCATAGATTTTTTGTTACGCTAGCTGCACGTGCAGTTGACAATTCCCAATTAGTAGGAAATCTAATTGCAGATGACTTTGGTTTAATGTCATCGGTATGTCCAATTACTACTATTTCAAAGTTAGTGGCTTCTGGAGAATTCAAGATCGACGCAAGTCGACTAATCACATCCTCTGCATCTTTCTTCAGGGTTGCACGACCACTAGAAAAAGTAAAATCGCTTCCAAAACGAATCATTCCAGTTTCAGCATTGAACCACATGTCATCGGGATAAGTAGCAGCGAGTTCTGCAAGTTGTTGCTGCATTTCGATTGGTAATGGACCGAGTTTAATATCGGTAACAGTAGTTAGAAGTCGATTGTTTTGATTATCAATGTCATCAAGTTCATTTGCAAGTAAGTCATACTGACTTTGCAAAGAGTTTAAGTTTGCCTCTGCTTGTGAAAGCTGTCGATCGCGTGCTGCAAGCGCGTTTATAGCTGTGTCGCGTTCTGATTGCGTAGAGACAAGTTGCTCTTGTAGTGAATGGGTAGCAGTTTTAGCTGTGTCATATCGATCGTGCCTTACACATCCCGTTGCTGAAATGCCGACCAATGTCATGACGCCCGTTGTGAAAAGTAGTGTTTTGCGCATAGTAGGATCCTCCTCATTTGGCGCTAATGTGTCGGGATCCGTCCCAACTTCGGGTACAGTGTAGCAATCCGTGTAGGAGTTAACACCCCTTTGAGCAATAGAATCCTTAGAAATCTTATCTATGCAGACGTGATTGCTGATTACCGAGGGGTATTGTCCTCGCCTGGAGCTATTCTTTTGGAAGGGGATATGATCATAGAAACAGGATCTCCTCAATCTATTGGACATATAGAAGGTGTTGAATTAACTAAGGTCAACGGATTGGTTACTCCGAGTTTTGTGAATGCTCATTCGCATCTTGATTTGAGTGGTGTAGGTAATGTTCCATTTGATAATACGTTCGTGGAATGGTTAGTAAATGTCATTAAACCAATAAGATCAGATACAACTCGAATTGAAGAAGATGTAAACAAAGGCATTATGCTATCTCTGGCGGGTGGGTGTAGGGTTTTAGGCGATATAGCCGGTACCATTCAGGCAGCAGAAATAGTAGATGATTCTGAGTTAATAGCAGTTTCGTTTGTAGAGTTAATTGGTGACGGCGAAAGAACAGATGAAGCAATTGAAAAGTTGTTTGAAATACCAGAAAAGTTTAATGTTACTCCCCATGCACCATATTCATGTGGAAAAAGAGTGTATGAAGCGTGTTTTGAGTCAGGGAAAAAGATTTCAACTCATCTTTCCGAAACACTTGAAGAAATTGAATTTGCTCTGAGTAGAAGTGGCGAGTTTGAAAAAGTAATAAGAAAGTTAGGAGCTTGGGATGATAAAATAAAGCCACTGGGTAAACATCCAATCGATGCGATCTTAGAAATCGCAGGTGATTCGAATTTTGTTTCTGCTCATTTGAATTACATTGATGATCGACACCTTGAAATGATTGCGTCATCAAATATGTCAGTTGTCTATTGCCCAAGAGCAAGTGAATACTTTGGACACAAAAATCATAGATACTTAGAGATGCTTGCTTATGGAATCAATGTTGCTGTTGGAACAGATTCGTTGATTTGTATTGACACTACGGATCACTTGAGCGTTCTAGATGAAATTCGATTGATGTATAGTCGAGATGAAGTTGAGCCAAGTTTGTTGTTCAAGATGGCAACTGTAAATGGTGCCACTGCGCTTGGATTGGAGTCAACTTTAGTTACTTTGAATAAGGGTAAAAATGCGGGTTTGTTGAAATTTGAAGGTCTAGACAATAATACATTGTCAGATCTAATGGAATCTAATTTAGCTCCTTCATGGGTATAAAGGTTGAAATTATCGCTAGAAAAGACCTTCGATTGAACGAAAAAGGGCATTATGTGGCACAAACGGCAATTTCGCCGATATGATGTCGGGTTCAAAATGAGCAGCACTACATTACCAATTCAATTTGACTGGAGCGAAGTCGCTAACAAAACGCCATATTCCCAATCTGCATTTAGTTTTGTTCAAGAAGGTTTGGGTTATACGACGGATTTATTTATTGCCAGTAATCAAGATCCATACGAACTAGGTGAGTTGGAAAGACATGTAACAGGGCAACAACTTTGCCTTGGGCTAAGAGATTATGCAATTGAGTGTTTTGGGCTTTTAGCACCAGTTGTTCTTCGTCATTGGGGAGTTCGAAGAACAGAGGATTTTGGAGCAATTGTTTTTAGAATGGTTGAGTTAGAGTTGTTAAGTACAAGCCCGCAGGATTCTGAAGACGACTTTCGTGCGGTGTTTGATTTTGATGACGCCTTTCATCAACGCGAACTGTCGGATTGTATCGGTTCAGACCAGTAGGGATGTTCGCTGATGCAAGGCGAATCGGAAAATACAAAACAGCACGACATAACAAAGTTACACCTTTGGCAAATACAGTGGGTTCGTGACTTAGCATTAATTGTGTTGGTTGTCTGTGGTGTCTGGATTGGGTATGCAATGCGTGATATTACAATTCCACTTCTTGTGGCTTTGTTGCTTGCGTATTTATTTGAACCTTTGATTTCTTATTTAACTAACAACCCCAAATTTCCTTTAGGAAGAATTCCTGTAATCTCTGGCATTTTGACTCTAATAATTGTTGGAGTTCTTGCTGTGTTGGCATTTACAGTACCAATGGTAATCTCTCAAACAACATCATTAGTTGATGATGTTCAAAATGGAACTTTACGTGACAAACTTGAACAATTAAATGAGAAATACGCCCCTAAAGACGCCAAAGACGAAATCAATCAAACGCTCTCATATTTGCCCAATTCAAAGAGTGATGAAGTTAAGCAGAGCAAACCAACAGAGCAAATAAAACCTGGAAACGAAGGGCTAATCAAAATCGCTCAGAAAACTGGTGACGTGGCATTAGGAATTATTGTTTCGGTTTTTCGATTTGCTATTTTAGCGGTTCTTATTCCTTTCTATTTTTTCTTCTTTAGTTTGTGGTTTCCCAAAGTTGTTGAGTTCGCAAGAAGTCTAATACCAGATCACGGTAAGGGTGATACCGAATTACTTCTGGTGAAAATGGATGCTGCTGTATCAGGATTTGTACGAGGACGTATTGTCATCGCATTTATCATGTCAATTCTTCTAGCAGTTGGTTGGATGATAGTTGGCGTTCCGTATGCAATTTTGCTAGGTATAGGGGTTGGCGTATTGTGCGCTGTTCCATTCCTTGGTCTTATAGGTATACCACTTTCAATAGGTTTACTTTTTCTTGACCAACTTGGCCTTCTTGAAACTCAACGAATGGCTTGGTGGGGGATATTGCTTTGGCCAACTCTAGTATTTGCTATTGTTCAGGCATTAGACGGCTGGATTTTAACGCCACTTATAGCTGGGAAAGCGACTAACCTAGATCCAGTTACTATTTTCGTAGCAGTTCTTGCGGGTGGTAGTGTTCTTGGTGCTTATGGAATGCTTCTTGCGATTCCGGTTGCTGCATGCGTAAAAATCTTGATTCAAGAAAGGTTATTACCAAAAGTCCACGCATGGACTCGCGGTGAAGCAGACGACCCGCTCCCATTTGACGATTAATTGACCCGCGGTCAATTAATAAAACAACCCCGCCTTTTTACCAGGGTTGTTTTTTAATGAGTTGAGAGAGAGTTACTTGGCTATGAATGACTGTAAATTAGATAGTTCTGATGGTTGTGAACTACCTATTGATATGCTTTGGACATTCCAGTGGTATGGAGTCGTACCTGAAGGTACTGGAAGATAGAACCAACTATTTGCAGGTACTGTGACTGTTTGGGTTGTGATTTGTGCAGTTCGTTGTAACCACAACTTCCCAAAATTCATAGTTAGAGTCATAGGTGCAGTTCCTTTTGCTCGAGCACCTGGAGCAACACCGAGTTTCTTCCAGTAGGCATCTCCTTTAGCAAACCAGAGACGAATATTTAACATGTTTCCAAGCGATACTTTTGGATCTACATTGATACTCATGGTGCTATAACTTTGTCCAAAAGAAGTTGTCCAAGGAATATATCCAGCGATAATCATGTCACTTCTTTCATCTGCTCCGAGGTCAACTTCACCTTGCATTCGTTCATTGCCATATCCTTCGCCATCAAAATCGAAGATATCCATTCCGCATTCGCTAACTTGAGTTACTTCATTACCATTTCCAACCTCTAAGTCCAAAGTACCTATGTCTTCAACTAATGTTCTTGGGATTAAACGGTAATCACCATCAAATGAATTAACAAATGTATTAAGCAATGTAAGCGAGTTTGCCCATGACCAAGTTAGTGGTACACCACCAACAATTTTATTCATATTTTGTGTAACAAATACACAGTATTTGATGTCACTTGCATCTGGACCCGATAAATCAAAGATTGTATTAAATAGGACAATACTATTGATAATTGCAGGTTTAGCAACCCCCTTTCCATCGTATGGACCGTTGAAAGGTGGTGGCAAGACCTTAGTATATTAACCCGCGGTTAATTAACAATGCTGATTCGATAATTCACCCTAGGGAGAAATTGCGATTTGATGGTTTTAATTAACCGCGGGTTAATTAATTTTTATTTGCGGCGGCGTTGTTTGAAACGTTTTTTGTGGCTAGTGGTCTTTGTAGAACCGCGACCACTAAGTCCAGCTAGGGCTGATGGATCGATGTCGCCATCAGCATTTTGTAATGCAGCCATCTTGGATGACAAGCCGCCACCGGCCATTTGTTTTGACATCTTTTTCATCATCTGGAATTGCTTAACGAAACGGTTTACTTCCTGATTATTTGTGCCAGATCCGGAAGCAATCCTTTTGATTCTACTCTTGCCCAAAAGTGAGATATCTTTACGTTCCTTCTTAGTCATGGAGTTTGCAATTGCTTCAATGTGATCGAATTGACTATCGTCGACTTGGATGTTTTTAATAGCTGAGCCAACGCCAGGTAGCAATCCAAGCAACTGTTTCATTGGACCCATTCGGCGAATTGATTTAAGTTGTTTGATGAAGTCATCGACTGTCATCTTTCCACTTGCCATCTTGTCAGCAAGTTTCATTGCATCTTCTTCTGTAATTTCTTCTTGAGCTTTTTCTACAAGAGAGACAACATCACCCATTCCAAGGATACGACTAGCAATTCGATCTGGGTGAAATTCTTCAAAAGCATCAAACTTTTCACCAGTACCAATAAATTTAATAGGTACTCCGGTAACTCGTTTTACTGAAAGGGCAGCTCCGCCACGAGTATCAGAGTCAAATTTTGTAAGTATTACTCCATCAACTTCTAATTGTTCGTGGAAAGTTCCAGCAGCATTTACTGCATCTTGCCCAATCATTGCGTCAACGACTAAATATATTTGATGTGGTTGTGAGGTCGAATGAACACCTCTCAACTCCTTCATCAAGTCATCATCAATATGCAAACGACCTGCGGTGTCTAGTATTACAACGTCAACCTTGTCTTTTCGAGCCTGTTTAACACCTCGTTTGCAAACACCAACCGCTACACCAGTCGCAGTGCCATATTCACTACATTTGTCTGGTTCACTGTAACAAGTAACTTCGCCAACGCCTTTTCCGTTTTTATTTACATCTCCTGCGACAACTTCTAATTGTTCAACAGCGGCAGGTCGTTGTAGGTCAGCAGCAACCAATGATACTTTTTTACCACGACTTTTAAGATACGCAGCAAGTTTTCCACAAGTTGTGGTTTTGCCTGACCCCTGAAGTCCACACATCATTATGATTGTTGGTCCGGGATCTACCATCATCACATGGCTGTCAACTGGACCCATGAAATCAATTAGACGTTGATTGACAATGCCTATCATTTCTTCTCCTGGTTTCAGGGAAGATGTGACATGTGAACCAATTGCATCTTTAACAACATTCTCACAAAAATCTGTTACAACATCAACGTGGACATCGGCATCGAGCAACGCGCGTCTAACTTCCTCCATCGCCTCTCTGATGTTGGAATCACTAATTTTGCCTCGCCCAGACAGATTGCGTATGGCAGATGTTACTTTTCCAGACAGTGTCTCAAACATAATAAGCGGTTTATTCTAGCAGTTGATCCCTAACCAAGTTTGCAGTTCTTCTTGACTAAGACAATTTATACAATTTTCCCTTGTTAACCAACCCCGTCTTCCAGTAAGAATGCCATATCTGAGTTGTTCAAAATCCTCTGGTCTGTGAGCGTCCGTGTTAATAGAGATCATGGCTCTACACTCAACAGCTGCACGAACATGAGTGTCTCGAAGATCGAGTCGGTAACTATTTGCATTTAACTCTAACGCAGTTTTCGATTCTTCGCTAGCTGAGCCGATTGCAATCATGTCTAACTCAATCCCTTTGCGTTTGTTTATTATTCGACCAGTTGGATGCCCAATAATATTTACTAACGGATGTTCAATTGCTTTTAAAATGCGTTTGGTTGCTTCTTCAGGACTTTGAGAAAGGGCAGAGTGTGGCGATGCAACGACAATATCAAGTACTTCAAGTAAATCATCTTCATAATCGAGATTGCCACAAGGTAAGATGTCCACTTCGCTACCTGCAAGAATATTAATTTCATTAATCGAGTTGTTTACCTCATGTATCTTTTCGATATGTCGTTTAAGTCGATCGGTTTTTAATCCATTTGCTTGAGTCTGTGATTGGCTATGATCGGTTACTGCGATTGTGTGATAACCAAGAGCAATTGCATGCATTGCGAGTTCCTCGATAGACATTCGCCCATCGCTAGCGGTTGTATGGCAATGTAAATCGCATTGAATGTCTTTGAGAGTAATAAGATTTGGCGTTTCTTTGCATACAAGTTCTCCTCTATCTTCTCGAACTTCTGGCGGAATCCAAGGTAAACCAAGATCAGCATAAATTGCTTCTTCGCTTTCACAAATGTTAGTTGGTTCTAGACCATATTCATTTAGTTTCTTGTCTTGTTTAATGGCTAATTCACGAAGAGCAATATTGTGTTCCTTGCTACCTGTGAAGTACATAAGAGCAGCACCAAATTTGTCTTCATCAATAATTCTCAAATCTACTTGCATTCCTGATTCAAGGCGTATGCTACATTTGGTTTCTCCCTTTGCATGTATTTTCGCAATTCCATTGAGATTACAAAAATTTGTAGTTAATAACTCGCGGTTATTCGTGCATGCAAGAATATCAATATCCCCGATGGTTTCTTTTCCTCTTCGGAGTGAACCAGCGTATGTAATCTTTGAAACACCCTTTACTTCTTTTAGAGTTTTGATTATTGATTCGGCTAGTGGAAGTGCATCACCAAGTCGAGTTCGATCCGCTGTCAATTCAATGAACTCCAACGATTCAGAAATATTTTGAATAGTTTTCTTACCCATTCTTGGGAGAGATTCAAGTCGTCCATCATTTAGTGCTTCTCTTAAAGTGCCAATATTGACGACGTTCCCTTCTTTCCAAAATTGTCTGACTGTTTTCGGTCCTATTCCTTGAACTTTCATTAAATCTAGTAAACCTGAAGGGATAGAACCCTTTAACTCATCGTATTCTTTGATTTTTCCAGTCCTAATGTACTCGTTGATTTTCTCAGCGCTACTTTTTCCAATACCTGGAATAGTTGTTAGATCATCTATTGAGGAAATATCTTGTATAAAATCCGATAGAGTACGAGCTACTTTTGAATTTGCGTTTACCTTAAAACCACTTTCACCTTTAATCTCTAAGATAGTTGCCATTTCATCAAAAATCTTCGCAAGTTCAGTATTTAATGACATTAGCCGACATCCCCAAGTCCCAACCGTTCTCCATGAATATGAAGTAATCTTCCTTTAAGAAGTTGTGACTTGTGTAAAGTTGGGTCTTGTTTAATCCACTCAACAGCGTTTTTTCTCGCTAGCCGAAGTAAATCAAAATCACGCGGTAATCTAGCAACTTTGAAAGGCGCAATCCCACTTTGTTTTGCCCCAAATAATTCGCCTGGACCACGAATCTCAAGATCGCGTTCGGCAATCTCAAATCCATCGGTTGTATTAGCTATTGCTTCTAGCCGCTGTATGCCTTCCTCAGTTGTAGGGCTTGAAATCAGTGCGCAGATTCCAGGCAATTTTCCTCTGCCAACTCGTCCACGAAGTTGATGAAGTTGTGCAAGTCCAAATCGATCCGCATGTTCGATTACCATCATAGTTGCGTTTGCAACGTCAACTCCAACCTCGACTACAGTTGTGGCGACAAGTACATCAATTACACCATCACGAAATTGACTCATGGTTTTTTCACGTTCGGATGAGTTCATTCTTCCATGTACTATTCCAACATTTTTTTCTTTAAAGTAATTGTCTTGTAGAAACTTAGCATGTGATATAGCCGCCTTTAGTCCTGATTCGGTCATTTCTACAAGTGGAACAACTACATATCCCTGCTGTCCCTTGTCGACAAGTTCTCGCAGATAATTGTAAACCTTGTCGGAGTCCTCTGGTCGAACTATTTTTGTTGTTATTGGAGACCTCCCAGGTGGCAAAGAGTTAATAGTAGAGACGTCAAGGTCACCGAAAACAGTTAGAGATAATGTTCTGGGAATTGGTGTTGCCGTCATGACCAAGGTGTGGGGAATAGATGATTCGTCATCGGACTTGTTTCTAAGTAGTGCACGCTGCTGAACCCCGAATCTGTGCTGCTCGTCTGTTATTGCAACAGCAATGTTGGAAAACACAACGTCATCAGTTAGTAAAGCATGAGTTCCAACAACTATGTCGATTTCTCCTTTTTCAATCCTGTTTATCAACTTTTTACGGTCAGCTGAAGTTAGGGAACTTGTAAGTAAAGCTACTTCGACTTTTGACCCCTTAAGTAGGTTCGTAATGGTTTGAAAGTGTTGTTCAGCAAGTAATTCGGTTGGAGCCATCATTGCTGACTGTGCGGAGCAGACAACAGCCATAAGCATGACATGTAATGCGACAACTGTTTTGCCAGAGCCAACATCACCTTGAAGTAGACGATTCATTGGTGTAGTGGTTGTGATGTCTTCAGCAATCTCTTTTACAACATTTTGTTGAGAATCTGTAAGAGTAAATGGAATACGAGATGCAATGCGTTTCTGAATATCTTCGTTCCAGTCAAGTTTAGTAGCTCGCATTGTGTCCCGCCGATGATGCCGTTTCATCATAACTCCGAGTTGTAGTAGGAACAATTCGTCATATGCGATTCGCCTTCTGCCTGTGGTTGCATCTTTCTCTTCTTCAGGCCTGTGGCACATATCGTAAGCTTTTGAAAGGTTAGGCATTGATAAATCATTAAGAACTTTTGTAGGAAAATGATCTTCTATTTCTAGAAGGGCGTCATCAAGAACATCAGTGATTAATTTTGCAATAACTGTGGAAGAAATTCTGTCATTTGATCTGTAAACTGGTCTTAGATTGCCTTCAATTATTTCTTTTGGATCATCTTCTTCAACAAGTTCCCATCTGGGGTTATTCATCTGTAAGAAATTGTTACGCATTGAAAGAGAACCATGCAGACGTATTTTCATGTCTGGGTGTAGCGATTTAGCAACCCATGGTTGGTTAAACCAATTAACGAGCATTCGACCAGTTTCATCCTCAACAGTTATTTCAAGTTTGCTCTTTCTACCTCTTCTCCACCCTGGCTTGACCACTGAAATAATTGCTTCTACAGTGACCAATTCCGTTGTTTTCTCTTTATTACCCAGCAAATTTTCAGCTTCTTCGATAGTCATCCCACCATGATGTGTTTCATATCTTGTCGGAAGGTGCTTTATTAAATCAGCAACACGATAGATTCCCATGTCCACAAGTGCTTCTGCATGTCTATAAGTAACTTGAGGAAAATCTGCTACCAACAATCGCAATACTTTTTTTTCACTCGTCTCTTGCATAACTTGACATGGACAGGATACCATCACGAATCGTGGCGAACCTATTTAGCAATACAGAAAAGACGAGTTCAACTTCAGAACCCCCCAAACCACTGAGCGTTTCTGAATTGAGCCAGAAAATAAGCGATACTCTTGAAGGTCGTATAGGAAGAGTTGATGTTACAGGGCAGATTAATGGGCCGAAATTAGGGAATCATTGGTATTTCACTCTAACAGACGGTGATTCAAAAATTGACTGTGTAATGTGGGCATCTGCAGTTTCCTCTTTGAGAACAGGGGATTTGAGTGATTGGATGCCGGAGCAAGGCGATAAAGTTGTTGTTCGTGGTCGGGTTGGTCACTATTCAAAATATGGCAAGACTCAGATTTACGTGGATCGAATGAAGCCAGTAGGTGAAGAGAAGGGGAAGTTGCAAATAGAGTTTGAGAAACTTGTAAAGGAACTTCGCGAGAAAGGGTGGTTTAATCAAGAACACAAAAAACCACTTCCTAGATATCCAAGAAAAATTGCAGTAATAACAAGTAAAACATCTGCAGCAGTTCGTGATGTGATTGAAACATCAAGGCAACGCTGGCCTTACATAGAATTATTAATAGTCAATGTTCCGGTGCAGGGAGATTTTGCTGTACCAAAAATAATTGAAGCAATTCATAGGGTGGACAGATGTGCATCTAAGTTAGAGGTTGACGCAATTATAGTTACTCGAGGTGGTGGCTCGCTTGAAGAACTTTGGTCGTTTAATGACAGAGGAGTTGTTGAAGCTGCATTTAGATGCAAAACACCTTTAGTGTCAGCAATTGGTCATGAATCAGATACATCTATTATTGAACTTGTATCAGATCTTCGCGCATCAACACCAACACAGGCCGCGATGGTTCTTGTGCCAGAGGCAGATGAACTATCACAAATGATAGAACATTTGAAAGTAAGACTTTCGAGTTTCATCCAAAGAACAATTGAACGTACTTCTTCAAATCTGAAACAAATGCAAGTAACCCTTGGGTCAAAAGTTGCAACTAATCTCCACTCCAAGAATACGCGCATTTCATCTCTTTCGGAACAACTTGTTGCAAAAAGACCACATTCACTTCTGCAGAAAAGACAAAAGAGGTTATTGACTTTAAAGTCAAAGTTGCAAACAGTAGTTACAAAAGAGATGTCAAGGTGTTCTGCAACAATAGAAACGCTGAACAAACATCTAGTCGCGATAGGACCTACAGCAGTTCTAAAGCGAGGATTTACTATAACTCGAGATAAGTCAGGAAAACTGGTTCGTTCTTGTAGAGATGTTAAGAAAGGACAACAAATTCAAACGGTTCTTGCTGACGGAACCATCGAGTCCAAGGTAGAGTGCACACATGACGGATAAAAAGTTGATAGATCCAACGAAAATGACCTTTGAACAGGCAGCCGATGAACTGGATGCAATCGTCAAACGAATTGATAGCGGTGAACAGAATCTTGAAACCATGATGAAAGAACATGAGAGGGGACAATTGCTTGTAAAACGCTGTAGAGAATTACTAGCAACAGCAGAGCAACAACTTAAGACGATGGAAGTGCAAGAGATAGAATAATACTATTTAGGGAAAGGACTCCCGATTTTGTTTATGGCAACCCAAGCCAATTTTAATCAACTTTTATTTCAAGCAGAACTTCTTGAACATCTCCCATCAGCAATTTTCGTGTTTGTTTTTGGATGCTGCGTTGGAAGTTTTTTAAATGTTGTAATTTATCGTTTGCCAAGAAACATTCGATTGTTATCTCCACCTAGCAGTTGCCCTAGTTGTAATCATAAACTTCGATTTTTTCGGGAAAACATTCCAATAATTGGGTGGCTGGTAATTCGCGGGAAGTGCAGGTATTGCAAGGAGCCAGTATCTATTGAATATCCATTTATCGAACTGCTTACTGGTTTGTTGTTTTTAATTTGCTACGTTTTGTGCTATTGGGTTTCAATGCGAACATCATTTTTTGGAGACATATTTAGCGAATGGTGGCATATAAATGGAGTATATAGAACTCTTCCTATGTTTATAGCACTTGTGACAATGGTCTCGGGTCTTCTTGCGATGACAATAATTGATGCAAGAACATTTACTATTCCCATACAGATTCCAATTGTTATGACAGCAGTAGCTTTTATTGCAGCTATTGTTCAAAATTGGATTCCTCTTCTTCGCACCCCAAGCCATCAGTGGCCAATACCACTTAGTGATTGGACTTGGACTGCAGCAGCATTCGGTGGGATGGTTGGGGTGTTTGTCAGTTCAATTTTACTTAGAACAGGTGTGTTTAAATATAGTTTTTCTGATTATGAAGATTTTGTTAAAGAGAACGAAGTAATCGCGGAATACCCGTATGCCCGTAGAGAAGTTGCTAAGGAATTAATACTTATGCTTCCAATCATTCTTGGATTTATAGTTGGTTGGATGTTGTTTTACGAAAAAGGTTTTCCACCTGTATTTATTCAAGGTCTAGGGGGGAGTGTTCTTGGATATCTGGTTGGAGGTGGGCTGGTCTGGGCTATTAGGATATTTGGCACGCTCGGTTTTGGTAGAGAGGCAATGGGAATGGGTGATGTACACCTTCTAGCTGGAGTTGGTGCCGTAGTTGGATGGTGGGATCCAGTGCTGATTTTCTTTATTGCTCCATTTAGTGGGCTTCTATGGGCTGCTTTGGCTGTGATTCTTGAGAAGATAGGTAAGAAACAACACGAAATCCCGTATGGACCACATCTGGCAGTTGCAACTTTGCTTGTTGTCTTCTTGCGACCGGGTATAAATTGGGTCTGGTCGGTAGCAATGCCGGGAGTAATTCAGCCAACAACTGAAAAAATACAGGAAAATAGTTTAATGGGCGATTTGACTAATAGCCCATTACAGGTTTCAATACAAATAACACCACTTACCGTTGGACGCGGAGACGTGAAACAGGATGTTTCACTTGTACATAGGTGTTGGTCCTCTGATATGGAGAAAGGGCACGCATGATGCGAAATAAAATATTATTGGTAGCTACTGGATTGGCAGTTGGTTTTTCAATGTTTGGTTGTAATAACAACACAGCAAAAGAAAACACCTTGTTAAAAGCAGAAAACGAAGAGCTTCGAATGCAGCACAAAGAAGCAACTGCTGCACTGCAAGCGGCAGATGACGATTTAAAAAGAACAAACAGTGAACTTCGATTAGAACAAGATAGGAATCAAGAATTGCAAACAGCGCTTGATACTCGTCCAGAAACAATTAGCGTATTTGAAAATATTTCTGGTGTTGAGGTCTCTTTGAGAGACAAGGATTTGGCACTTACTGTTGCAAGTGATTTGCTTTTTAATTCTGGAAGTGCAACTCTAAAAAAATCAGCTAAGAGCACATTAGCAAATGTAGCTTCTGCTTTGAATTCAACTTATCCAGACCAATCAATTGTGATAATGGGATACACCGATACAGATAAAATTAAGAAGAGTAACTTTAAAAGCAACTGGCATCTCGCGTTTGATCGTGCATGGTCAGTAAGGGAATATTTGGTTACCAAGGGAGTAGATAAGGATAGAATTGCGATTGAAAGTTGGGGACCAACAAAACCTCTTGCGACAAAATCAGCTAGTCGCCGAGTAGATATTGTTGTAGTAGACGAATAAGTAGAGTACTTTTTTACAAAAGCGGCAAGCGACTTCAGCTTGCCGCTTTTTTTTGTTTGGTAAATGCTGAAACAATCTCAATACTTCGCAAAGGGGACACACTTCAAATAATTCTAGTGACATCTACTTTGCGTTCGCAGTTCGCTTGTTGTTTAATATTACCCTTGATTACGAACAACTCATCACAAGTGACATCTACTTTGCACACGCAGTTTGCTTGGTGTGGCAGCCACATAATCTTAATTGATGGGTGCCCTCGCAACAAAGGCGTTCTGTGCGGAACAAGCAGGTCACTCTTGGTATGATGTCCAAACAATGGGAATACACGATAGAGATTATGCAAGGCCTAGCCAGCGTGGTGGATTTGGTTTTGGAGGGCAAGGGCGAAGGTCTTGGTCAGTAAACACTTGGCTAATAATAATTTGTTTTGCGGTCTTTATGATAGACCCATTTGTAGACCATTTTCTTCGAGAATGGCTTTATATGTCCACCGACCACGCAATTTGGGGTCTCCAATATTGGCGTTTTATCGGCTTCCAGTTCCTCCATGCAAACTTGCAACATCTCATTTTCAACATGATAGGGTTGTATTTCTTTGGACCTCTAGTAGAGAGATATCTTGGCGGAAAGAGGTACCTTGCTTTTTATCTCCTTTGTGGAATATTTGGATCAATCCTTTACCTAATTTTAAACCTTGGTGGATATATATTTGAGGATAGCATCCCAGGGTTATTATTTAACAATACAGCAACACCGCTGGTTGGTGCTTCAGCAGGAGTATTTGGAATCCTGCTTGCAGGTGCATACTTGGCACCAAACATAACAGTTTTGGTTTTCTTCATACTCCCCATGAGACTTTCGACCATGGCTTATTTACTTGTTGCAATTGCAATATTTACAGTTTTATTTGGTGGAAACAACGCAGGTGGAGAAGCTGCTCACTTAGGTGGAGCCGCAGCTGGGTGGTATTTTATTAGGCATCCACATCATCTAAATGGATTCTTTGACTTCCTTGGCAAAGCGGATCCAACATCTGAACATTTTGCATTGAAACATAAAGCAAAATCTCAGAAAGATGTAGATAAAATCCTAGACAAAATTCACAAGAAGGGGTTGAACAGTTTGAGCACAAAGGAAAAGAAAATATTGCATGATGCATCCCGCAAGGGTCGTGAGGATTTGTAGTTGACCGTTCCAATCAAATTTGAAATACATAAAAAAAGTAAGGAAAATGCTGCGAGAACCGGAACAGTAACAACGCCACATGGTTCATTTCGTACGCCTGCCTTTATGCCTGTTGGAACAAGGGCTACTATAAAGGGGTTGACCACTTCGCAAGTGAGTGCAACTGGTTCGGAAATTATTTTGAATAATGCATACCATCTCATGCTACGACCAGGAGAAGAGATAATCAGAGAACTTGGTGGAGTACACAAGTTCATGAGATGGGATCGCCCAATTCTGACAGATAGTGGTGGATATCAAGCGTGGTCAATGGCAGACATAAACACTATCGACGATGATGGTGTAACTTTTAAATCGATTATAGATGGGACGAAAATTAGGATGACTCCTGAGCGTTCTATCGAAATACAAAATAAATTGGGCGCAGATATCATCATGGCTTTTGATGATTGTCCATCAAGTGTAGAGCCGCAATCACAAGACATTGCAAGACGTCGTCATGCCTTGATAACTAGAGAAGGAACGATGAATGCAACTCAACTTGAAACTAGGTTGGTGCAAGCTTTGGATCGAACAGCAAAATGGCTTGAAAGATGTAAAAGGTCTCACCAAAGACCAGATGAGCAAGCGCTTTTTGGAATTGTTCAAGGTGGGACAGATTTTGATTTACGAACTAGGAGTTTAGAACAAATCTGCAATGTGGAACTTCCAGGTTATGCAATCGGAGGTGTTGCAGTAGGTGAGTCCTCTGAAAAAATTCAGGAAATTGTAAAATTTACAGCTCCTAAACTTCCTGAAGAAAAGCCAAGATATTTGATGGGAGTTGGATATGAACGAGATTTGGTTAGTGCAGTATCCGCAGGAATGGATATGTTTGATTGTGTCTTGCCAACTAGAAATGCACGAAATGCACATGCATTTACAAAAAAAGGTCCATTAAACATCCGTAATGCACGTTTTGCTGACGATTCAGGCACTTTAGAAGATGGTTGTACTTGTGAATCTTGTGCAAAAGGTATCACCAGAGCATACTTAAGGCACTTGTTCATGTCTAAAGAGATGCTTGGAGGTATTTTGGTCAGTATTCATAACATTCACCACTTCCAGTCCTTGATGATAGACATAAGGCGCTCTATCGAAGATAATTCGTGGTCTACGCTGCCAAATCGATGGCCAGTGCTAAACTCGCCGAAAGCATGACTAACTAGGATGCAAATTTAAATGTTCTCTCCAATATCAAAACAAATCGTGATAACCACTTGCACCCAATTTGGGGAAGCATCAACACCTGATGGAACAATTCAAGAAGATGGATCAGTAACTTCTGGAGAAGCTCAACCGCCTACTATGTTTGGCAACAACTTCTTCACAATGTTAATGTTGTTGCTGGTCTTTATGATTGTATTTAGTATGTTCAGTGGACGAAAGCAACGAAAGAAACGAACGGCTATGCTTTCATCATTGAATAAGCGTGATCAAGTGTTAACACGAGGTGGAGTTTTTGGATCTATTGTAGAAATCAAAGAAGATCGTGTTGTTCTTAAGGTTGATGAATCATCAAATACTAGAATAACTGTTCTTCGTGATAGTATCGAACAAGTAACCGCAGAAACATCTAACGCATAATTCATACAATTATTATTGACTATTTGCTGACCCTTTTTGGACCACATACCTTATGCAGAATTTCCTTTGGAAGATAATTCTTATAGCCCTACTACTAATCGGCTGCATATTTGCAGTCACTCCTCCTGACAAGAAAATCCGACTAGGTCGTGATCTAAGCGGTGGCGTTAGTTTGATTTACTCGGTTCGTATGGATGATGATGTTGATCGTAAATCCGTCCTTTCGCAAACCATCGAAGTTCTAAAAGAACGTGTAAACCCAGATGGTGTTTTTGATATCCAGATGACACCTCTTGATACAGACCGTATTGAAGTAGTGATGCCACTTCCAAGTGCTCAAGTTAAGGAATTAGCCGTAATTTACAAAGCACATCTAGAAAATCTCCTAGATGGCGCTCAAATACGTGTTGGATTGCTAGATCAATCGTTAGCAAGTGGCACAGCAATAGAGGAATTTGGTAGCGATGGAATTCGTGGTGAATTAGTAGAAGAGTTACAACGATTGTATGACGAACTCACCGTAGCCACTAAGGAATTAGATCAATCTCCAGAAGATGCTGAAATAGAGCAAGGACTTGCAGATATAGAGATTGATTTTGAAGATACAAGAGAACAACTTCTTGAAATGTCTTTAGATCGAAGTGAAGTTTCTCGAATGTTACAACTTTCACCTATTGGCGAACCACTTCGCGATGAAAATAATCGTGTACGTAGAGATGATAAAACAGATGAGGTTTTACGTGGTCCAGCACCAAGAGATATTGCCATTATCGAATTACAGACCGCATATCCTCAACTTTCTGAAGAACTTAGTGTACTTATTGATTCGTACAACGAATACCAAAATAAACGAACTGGGTTTGATGATCCTGAGGATTTAATTCGAATGTTACGGGGTGCTGGTGTATTGGATTTTCGTATTGCAGTTCAGATCGGGGAATCTGAAGGTGTTGATGTTGCAAATCTACGTGCTCAGTTAGCAGAGGTTGGTCCAGACAATACGGATTCACCAATTGCAGGGTGGTATCCAATAAATAGTTTAAATGAGTGGGTTGAAACTCCTGCACAACTTGCTTCGCTAATTGCAGATCCACAAACGTTCCTAGCAGGTCGCAAACTTGAAGCCGCTGAATATGACGGGTCTATTTATATTCTTTTATATAACGATGATTCAAGAAGTATGACTCATACTCATGGGAACAAATGGGCTGTTACAGGAGCGTATCAGTCATCGGATCAATTTGGTAGACCATCAGTCGCTTTTCGTCTTGATGGTTCTGGGGCAGGTTTGATGGGTAGATTAACTGGCCCACATGTAAACGACCCAATGGCGATTGTGCTTGACGGTCAGGTCTATACGGCTCCTAACTTAAATAACCAAATAAATGCAAGTGGACAGATAACAGGCAGTTTTTCTCAAAGTGAAATCAATTACTTGCTTAGAGTCCTTGCTGCTGGTTCGCTAGAAGCTCGATTGAGCCATGATCCAATAGCTGTGAACATAATTGGACCAACTATAGGAGTTGATAACTTAAACAGAGGGCTTTCTGCACTTGGATGGTCTGTCATTGCAGTCATGATCTTTATGTTGTTCTATTACATGATTGCAGGTTTGGTTGCGGACTTTGCTCTGCTTGCAAATGGCATTTTGATTTTTGGAATAATGGCATTAATTGATGGCACATTTACTTTACCTGGCTTGGCGGGGGTAGTTTTGACAATGGGTATGGCAGTTGACGCTAACGTTCTAATTTATGAGCGTATTCGTGAAGAATTAAATGCAGGCGCGCGCGACTTGAAAGAAGCTGTTCGTGAGGGCTATAACAAGGTCTTCTCAACAATTATCGATGCGAATCTCACCAACTTAATAGTTTGTTTTGTCTTGTATAGAACTGCTACAACTGAGGTCAAAGGTTTTGCTGTAACCCTTTCAATCGGTATTGTTGCTACTCTGTTTACCTCACTTTTTGTGTCGAGAGTAATCTTTTCGATTTACACAGATGTTCTTGGAAGAAGAACGTTGCCAATGCTTCCTACAGTTTTCCCTTCTGTTGCTAAATTTTTACATCCATCGATTAACTGGGTTAGCTTTAGGAAAGTTTTTTGGGTCTTAAGTTTTGTTGTATGTGGAATTTCGATATGGCTTTTGCTTGGTCGTGGTGTGTCGATGCTTGATACCGAATTTAGAGGCGGTACTTCTATGACAATGCGTACCAAGATTGTAGAAGACGGCCGTCTTCTACTGGCTCACACTGGTGATAACTCAGTTGAATCAAGGGTGCATGCAATTGGAGAAAAAGCGACAGGTGATACTCAGAAAGATCGAATTCTTGCCGAACTTGCTACAGCAACTGTTCTAACTATAGGTGAAGGGCAAATTGACAAGAATGGTCGCGTGGTCTCTGACGGATTCCAAGTCAAAGTAGCAAACCCTGCTGGAATAGATGATGATGCAGTTATGACTGAGACGGTTGTTAAAGCGATTACAGAAGCATTCGGGAATGACTTAGATGTACCACCTGCACTTGTATTTAGTGGTGTTGGAACTAAGAGTTTTGAAAAGTATACCCATCAAATTCCTCAGTCATCTACAACTGTTGGTGATGTTATTGGTAATAATTCTAGAGGGGATATCTCTGACTTTCGTGGTGGGGTGATTGTTGTAATCGAAGATATTGAACCAGCTGTTTCTATTGATGATGTGCAAAAAAGAATAGACCGCATGCGCCAGCAACCGGAATATGCTCGTGATGCAGGAGGTCGTGAAGTTGAGGTATTTGGGATTAAACGTGCTGCAACTAATGGCTACAAAGCAATCGCCGTTGCTGTTTATGACACTGACATGAACTACTTCAAAAATAACCCAGAGGTAGTTGATGAGCGAGTAGCGTCGAACGAATGGGAGTTGATTTCAACTGCACTGTCCCAGCCACAATCTTTAGAACAGGTAAGCAGTTTCTCCTCTCAAATTGCTCAGACCATGAAAGCGAATGCGATTGTTGCAGTTATTTTGTCTCTACTTGGAATTCTTGCTTATATTTGGTTCAGATTTGGGTCTTTGAGATATTCAATTGCGGCAATTATAGCTCTACTTCACGATGTGATTGTTACACTCGGAGCGCTGGCTTTGGCAGGTTACGTAGCACATATTTCTTTCTTTAGCCAAACATTGAGGATTGAGGCGTTTCAAATAGATCTTGGTGTTATCGCCGCATTGTTGACAGTTATTGGTTATTCGTTGAACGATACAATTGTCATCCTTGACCGTATTAGAGAGAATCGCGGAAAAAGGCCACTTCCTACTCAGGAAATAGTGAATAATTCGATTAACCAGACAATTAGCCGTACGGTTTTGACTTCGGTAACAACTCTTATAGCTGTGGTAATTATTTACTGGGCTGGTGGAGGTGGGATTCGCCCATTCGCCTTTTCCTTATTGGTAGGTATTTTAGTTGGAACGTACAGTTCTGTTGCAATTGCAGCTCCAATTGTTTTCAAGGGCCATTCTCCGAAGCCTGAACTAGCAGAGGAGTAATCTGAAAAGGCATGGTCTATAGCAGGAAATGGAGCTGTCACTACCCGTGATTTTTCAAGTTTTTGTGCTATAAAAGTCGATTCTGTTTCTAGATGTCAAGGAGGACTTCTTTATGACGGGAACAAGCAAAGCAATTTTATCAATGTGCGTCTTACTCCTCGCTGCACTTGTTGTCTATTACGGGATGGCTCCTCAAGAGTCAGTAATGGGTAGGCAGGCAGACCTTCCAACGGAAAGGCAGTCCAAGCTTGGCAATAATCCAGGGGAGGAATATATCAAAAAACTTGGTGCTCCTCCGATCGCTGCTGATATTAAGGATGAACCTATTTCAGAAGCTTCAAGCGTAGTAGAAATTGAAGATGTTCCGGAAACAGTATTAATTGATAAACCAATTGTAGAAAAGATTTTGGAAAAGCCAGCTCAGCAACCGGTTGAAGACCCAACCTTCGTTATCTATCAAGTCAAAGAGGGGGAGACCCTTGGTGAAATAGCAAGCGAACAACTTGGAAGTTTCAAAATGTGGCGAGAGATTGCTCGAGTTAATAACATTACAGAACCAAACAGGATAATGCCTGGGCGTACTTTAAAACTTCCAACGTTGAAGAAGGAAGAACCCAAAAACCTCATCGCTCCAGTTGTTACAGATGGTCAGATGTTACATAGGGTTCAAGATGGAGAAACCCTAAGTTCTATTGCAGGTGACTATTACGGAGACGTTAATAAGTATGCAATAATCTCAAAAGCAAATCCATCAATAGATCCAGATCGCTTGGCAATTGGGTCAGTTCTTATTATTCCTAAGCGTTAAACAATTCTATATTTTCTTTCATCCGATTAACACTGGTGCTGCCTATAACTACGCAGTCAATCATTTCTCTTAATTGAGATGTTTGTGAAAGAAACTTAATGGCTTCTTCGCTTGGAAGATGCCCGCTGTTTAGTGCTTTTTTAATTAATACTAATTTGCCAGTTTCATTGGCTTTTTTGATTACGGGTTCATTTACTTGATTTGCAACGTTATATTCAACCATCATTACATCAGACCATTCAAGAGCTTCTAATTGTGCTTGTAATGTCTTGCCACTAAAACCAATCGCTTTAACTTTTCCCTCTTGTTTTGCGTTTTGAATAACATCAATAGCATCTGTCTCTTGGATTATTCTCAGGTCATCATCAGGTGCATGAATAAGAAGAATGTCTATATAGTCGGTTTGCAAATTTATCAAACTGTTTTCAATAGATAATTTCATTCCAGTTCTGGAAAAATCAAAAGTCGAATTTCCCTCTTCCCACAACTCTCCTACTTTTGAACACAAATTGAAACTGGAACGTCTGTGCTTAATCTGTTTCCCAATCCTTAATTCACTTAATCCATAGGAAGGAGCGGTATCAATAAGAGTTATTCCGAGATCTAAAACTCCATTTAGTATCTCGTTTGACTCATCAACGGATGGGACAGGTCTACCAAACGACGCATATTTATCTCCAGCAATACGTCCAATGTGGAAAGATCCAAAGCCAACTCTACTTAAAGGGCATGTAAGGGATGTTTCTAATGTAGACATGCTGTTTGTATAGTTTTCCATGGTTGATCTGTTTCCCATGGCGGTAAAGCAACATTTGGTGTAGGCCAATTAGAGAAAATTTTTGGATCAAGTTGGTTGTAAGCGGGCTTTTCTAGATAGCGTAAAATTCCGTCAGCAAGGCGTGGGGCGAATGCCAACTTCGTTGGCCAACAAGTAATAATATCTTCTTCCTCAATAATCGTAATATCTGTAGGACGAGATCCAGAGGAGTTTGATTCACAGCGGGTTGTCTTGTACGTTGTGAATTCAGCAGAACTTAGGTCTATCTTTGGTAAAGCAATTTTAAGTTCGTGTACTGCGTGAGTAATTAATTTGTCTTGTGACATGCCATTCCCATCTTCGGCAAGTTGCCCACCGACTTGCCAGACCTGCCTACCTGCATAATCGGTTGTAGTAGTAATCGTGACACGTGTTCTTGCCCCATCAATACAATGTCCATTAATAACTGGCAAATTGCCTCTTACCATAACCATGTGAAGAGGGCGGTTCTGTGTCTTGTCGCCAGAAAGGTGAAACAATGTTCTGAGTTCTTTATTTCCACCTCCTGCAGTTAAGATAATCTTTCTTGGAATAAGATCCACTGGTTCGCCTGTTTCGGGATTTAACAATCGGATTAACCATGATTTGTTATGCTCGATTACCTCTACACCTCCATTGGAAGTTTGCAGAATATTTCCATTGTGATTGTGGCTTAATACCTCAATCAGACTTCTTGGCTCGATAACTTGTTCGTTAAGTCTTGCAACGCTCCCAGAAGCGCCACGAAAAAATGCAGGTAGTTCGTCTTCATCTAGTAACTGTGGTTTAATTCTAAGAGCCATTTTTGCTGCAAGCCATCCAATTTTTGATTTTATAGATTCAGTTCTCCATACATGACAAAATTCTGATCGCATTGCAACGTTCGTCAAGTCAGGTTTAGTTTCTCCTGCAAGGCACCTTCTCCACAAAAGTGGCATCTCTCGAATTGCGATGGCAGAGCTGCCTGAATTACCTGTAATTGCATATTTCAATCCACCATGAATAATTCCCTGGGAATCAATAGTTTGACCCATCCCCATTGAATTATTTTCAAGCAGAATCGTTCTGTGACCTGAAGAGATACATTTATCAAGTGCAAAAAGCCCTGAAACACCTCCACCAAATAGTAAGCAATCCAATGGTATAGGTGCAATTTCCATTTGCGTATCTTAGCACTTACTACTTAGTGTAATATGCAAAGATGAAATCAACACATTGGAAGATTGAAGGCAGTAGCGGTGAATTTATTCATGTAACAACAGATGAGGCAATCCAACAACCTATAGGAGTTGTAATTATTGGACATGGTTTTAAGGGATATAAGGACTATGGGATGTTCCCTTGGCTTTCTAAACAATTTGTTACTAATGGATTCATATCCCACAGATTCAATTATTCTCATTCTGGGATGCTTGGAGAATCAGGACCTTTTGAAAGGCCTGACTTATTTGAAACAGACACTTGGAACAAACAGGTAGAGGATCTTAAGATTCTAATTGAAGAGTTGAAAATTGACGGTAAACCAATCTATATTTTGGGTCATTCAAGAGGAGGAGTTGCTGCTTTGCTGACGGTAGGCAGGGGAGCACAAGTTGATGGAGTTATTTCTCTATCAGCACCTGCTACTTGCAATCCTCTTTCAGAGGAAGATCAAAAGCAACTGTTGTCGCAGGGATACCTTGACTCCCCTTCATTCAGAACAAAGCAGATGTTACGCATTGGTAGCTGTTTTCTTCAAGAGCAACTGGATAATCCAAACAGTCATGATTTACTAAAACTTGCATCAACTATTAATACTTCAGTTCTTCTTATTCATGGAGAGGATGATCCGACTGTTTCGGTTGACTCCTCAGCAAAGATAAACTCAGTATTAAAGAAAGGAACACTGACACGTATTAAAGGTGGAGATCATGTTTTTAATACGCCAAATCCATTCCCTGTTTCCAAGCCACCATCGAGTCAACTTTTGGAAGTATGGGAGGCGATCAATTCTTGGCTAGAGATTAACGCCTAGAGTATCCCTTGTGAATGTTGCTGTCACTTTGAAAGGGGAAAGGGAGTGATGGTTTGTTGGAAATGTTTGTTTAGTCAGTGAGAACTGCGCTGGACTGGTTTTGAGGTCTGGTTTCTACAATTGGGGTGACTTCCTTCGTAGATCGCTCTTGGGCTGTAGAGTCAATTTCACCTTTATTGCCTACCTCATCTACAGTGACAGCAACATGTTTCGACACACCTCTTTCTTGCATTGTTACTCCGTACAACTTGTCGCATTCGACCATAGTTCGTTTATGATGAGTAATGACAATAAAATGGCTATTGTCTAAGAAGTGGTGGAGAGAGCTTGCAAAGCGATGTGTGTTTGATTCGTCAAGCGCTGCGTCTACTTCGTCAAGGATACAGAACGGTGACGGTTTTGCTTTGAAAATGCTAAGCAAAAGGGCAACTGCGGTCATTGCCTGCTCACCACCACTTAGTTGTGATATTACCCTTGGTTGCTTTCCAGGTGGTTTTGCTTTTATTTCTATCCCAGCTTCAAGCAAATCTACATCCCCATTCTCATCAGGCAACATCATGATGTCAGCACTACCACCACCAAATAGTTTTCTAAACATTCCCTGAGAACCTGCGAAATGTTCGCGAATTAAATTGAAGGCTTCTTCAAATCGAGTTTTGCTTAGTTCTTCGAGTTCTGAGATTAAGTCGGTTAATGATTTGACTGAAGCGTCAATATCAATCACCTGTTGTGCAAGATCAACATTGCGTTCTTCTAGTGTTTTTTCTTCCTCAATTGCATCTAGGTTGACATTACCAAGTTTTTTAATTTCATTCTTTAGTGTCTCAGTTTCTTCCTCAAGAATCACTCGGTCTTCGGTTGGTCGATCGCCAACTTCTGCGTTGGATTTCCATGAAGTATATTCTTGTGAAACATCCAATTCAAGTTCTTCTAAAGTTCTCTCCTCTAAATTCTCTCGATTTATTTCTGCTTCTCTACGGCTAAGTTCAAGTGCGTGTGCGTCACGTTCTAGGTGTTGTCCTTTGTTGCGGATGTTCTGAAGATTTGTTGCAGAAATTTCAACTGCTTGATCTGCTTCTTTTACTTTTTCGTTGAATGAGTCAATTTCAAGTTTGCATTTTTCATAGGCAACTTTACGACCTTCAATCTCTTCAATTGCATCTTGCTTTGATCCTTCTAGTTGCTCAAGTTGTCCAAGACGTCTAGCTATTTGATCTTGAAGCAATGTTTTTTGTCTGGTTAATTCTTCCTGAGCAGTTTCGATGTGTCGTAATTCCCTGCGGTTTGCCTCATGCTTTTCCCCAATCTGACCAAGATTAACTCGAGCAGCAGTAAGAAGTTCGGCTGCTACCTCAGATTTGTCAAGAGCATTCTCAAAGTTCTCTCTTAAAGCATCGCGTTTTTTTGTTGACTCATTAATTTTGTTTAACAAAGAATCCGCTTGTTCTTGTGTACTGCCAAAGTGTGACTTGCTGATTGAAATCTGTTGTTCTAGTTCTTCTAGTTCTTCTGTAAGAGTGTGTAGTTGGCGCGAACACCTATGAGTGTCATCTTCAATTCTCTGGAGTTGATATTCGTGCTCAACTACTGCGTTCCTAGCGTCCCGCACAAGATGCGATGCATCTCTTTGTTGTTGTTTTGCCTGTTCACTTTCGTGTAATAATTCACTCAATTGACTCTGTCTTTGCTCAATCTGCTGATCTAGAGCCGATACTTCAATGGTAAGAGCACTAATTTCAATTTTCCTAGACAACCACCCATTCTGCTCACTTTGTTGTGATTTTCCTACAAAGATCCGTCCGTCAGATTCAACTAATTCTCCATCTTTAGTTACGAATCTCCAATTTGGATGCATTCTTTGTAACTCGAATGCCGCCTCTAATGTTGAGCAGAATGCTGTGTTGGACAGAATGATTGCTGCAGCGTTTTTTGCATGCTCAGCTACTTGAATAAGTGAAAGAAGCGGAGTTATGCCACTTGGCACTTCCATATTTGGCACATCATGATCAGTTGGCAACAGCCCAATGCGGCCTTTGACATTTGATAGTGTTTTCTCGACTTGTAAAACCGCGTCGGAAGTGTTTACTAACAACAATTGAACGTTTTGCCCCAGAGCAATCTCTACAACATTGGCGTCAGCATGTTGAGTATTTATTGCATCTCCTAGAATTCCGCTTACTTGAGGGAATTGATCGGGATTATTGAGCACATGCTTTACGGCATCAGTTAAACCTTCGCGAGCATGTTGCATCTCTTCAAGGAGATGAAGACGTGAGCCAGAAGCTGCACGCTGGTGTCTCATGGATTCCAAGTCGCTGGTCAACTGTTCTGCTTGTTCTCCGAGTGAATGGGCTGACTTATCGTGTGACTTCAGAACTTCTTCATGTTTGTTTACGGATAGTTTGGATTCAGATAAAAGACCAAGGGTAGTTTCACGTTTGTTGTGAAGTGAGAACAACTCTTGTTCAAGTTTTGTTTTACTCAAGGTAGAACGATTCAGATTTTCTTGTTGGCTATTAAGACGTTCCTTTGCTGACTGAGCAACAGCGTTAATTCTAGATTGTTCAGTGTTGCACGATTCGATTTCGTCCTGAATTTCTGTAAGCAGGTCTTGGATTTTAACTACTTGCTGTTGAAGGGTAGAGTGCTCGTTTGAGATGCGATCAACTTCTCTGTCAATATCAGCAAGCCGTTCGGCAGAAGCACCTATTTCTTCTCTAGCGGATTCATGTTGTCCAGCAATTACTTCTTGCCGAGTTTTTAAGTCATTTAAACGTGATCGGTCTTCTACAAGTTGTTGCCTTGACTCTGCAATTGACCTATCAATTAAGTCGCATCGCTGATTTGAGTGTCGGATTGCTGACTCATGCTCAGTTGAGTTTTGTAGTAGGGATTGATGGTCGGTATGAAGAGTATGCCGGTCAACTTCTTTCTGACGTTTTATATCTTCAAGTTCAATTACTTCTTGAGTTAATTGTTGTCTTTCATTTTCTAAAATTGTGAGTCTGCTAGTAAGCCCAAGTAACTGGGAATGAAGTTCGTGGAAGTGGTCAAGAACTACATCTGTTCGAATTTCTTTAAGGCGAGAGTCAAGAGCAGTATACTTTCTCGCTTTTTCAGCTTGACCTCGTACTATGCGAAGTCGCCGTTCAGTATTTGCAAGTTGTTCCCTAACTCGAACTAGGTTAATATCAGTCCTCTCTAATTTGCGTTCTGCCTCTTTTCTTCGAGTTTTGAAACGTGCTACTCCAGCGGCTTCCTCTAAAATGCCACGCCTTTCAGTTGGATTTGCCTGCAGCATTGCCGCAACTCTTCCTTGTTCAATTATTGAGTAGGCATTTGTTCCTATACCTGTATCTAAAAACAACTCACGGATATCTTTCATCCGCACTTTATTTCCGTTTATTAAATATTCACTTCGTCCATCTCGGTATAGTCGTCTAGCGACTGCTACTTCATCAGTATCAATTGATAAAAACCTACGATCATCAGGATCCTTTGTTTTTGAATTAACGATGGGGTTATCAAATGTTAGTGTTACAATTGCTGCTCCAAGTGGTTTACGAACAGCAGAGCCAGCAAAAATAACATCCAGCATTGCCTCACCACGTAAACTCTTGGCGGATCTCTCACCGAGAACCCACTTGACAGCGTCCACTACGTTAGATTTACCACAACCGTTAGGTCCGACGATGCCGATTATTGGCGCATCAAATAAAAACTCCGTTGTGTCAGCGAAGGATTTGAAGCCAGTAATAGTGATTTTTGATAGCCGCATGAAGAATGGACCTCCTGTCTCGTGAAACGGTTCCGTCCTGAAACCGCCCCCTTACACAAAAAAACGCTATCTGACCATAAAAGTGGACAGCCAAAACGGGCAGCCAAGGTGGACAGCCAAAACGGACAGCCAAAACGGACAGATAGTGTCCTATGTTAACGTGAAAAGCCACGTTGCAAAGATAATTATCGGGGTTTTTATGCCAAGAAGCCCAAAAAAACGCATATTATGGTTTTGATTCTTCGCTCTCCATTGTTGTAGTTGTGGATGGTTCTAGGAATCTTGGAGGAGCTTCTGATTCTGTTTCTTCTTTGAATTCTGGTCTTGGGGTATAAGTTACTTCTGTAGCTAGCCGTTCAATCATGGCAAGTAGACGGTCTTGTTCAACCTTGAAATCCGCTTCCAAGTACTGCTGTCGCCATAAAGAATGCAGTGCTCCAATTGTTCTACTGTAAGTCAAATTGAGACCGGGAGCTGGTTCTTCTGGTGTTGTTTCGTGAGCTAGGAACAGTGTAAAAATAGGTAAGTTAGAAGTGACACATTCGATTTTGGTGGACCCTGTTTCTTCGTCTCGATATCTGACATCGATGAAGTCAGGATTTTCTTCAGAATCCCTAATTATAAGATTATTACCCCAAGCATTCAAAGTTAAAGGTCTTTTGATTTCCATATCTCCCATAAGGATAATTTGTGGGATGCCTGTTTGCGTTACATATACCATGTTATGTTCGGATGGAACAAGAACTAGTTCAAACTTTTCTCCAACGGTTATCTTTTTAATAATCGGATCATTTCTAGATACGAGTGTTTCGGCTACTCTTAACCGAACTTCAATATCATCAATATTCAACAAGGGTCTCAAACCAAATTCAATCCTTGGATCCTTGGGCATTTTTTCTAGTAAGTCGATAGCATCAAGGCGGCTTCCTAGACCAATTTCTGAAGTTGCCATTTCTATTAGTTGTGGAACGCATAATGGATCATCAAGATGTCCGCCAGTACGAAGAGCAGCAAGCCTAGGCAGTTCGTCTGGGTGGTCATATAGTTGTCTTACAATTGCAAGTGACCGATCTCCAATTGAAATCCAACGCCAAGTTGCTGCATCTGCATTTTTTGGGCTGGGGTCTGAAATCAACAATCTTTTGACAGACATCGCTACCGATTCTGGATTTTGAAGTCGCATAGTGATATGAGTCATCAAGTTCATGAATGTAGGAACGTCGTCTTTCCAAGATGGGGGAACACGTATTTCTATCTGCTCATCACTCATACCATGAGCAGTTGGACCATCTTGCCCTTGTTCCTGTGGAAACACTCTGTTTATTGCGGTTTGAATCATAGAAGCACGAGTATGACTTGGTTCGATGAGAACAAGCCGCATAGGCATATTGTTAAGTGCTTCTCCACCTTCCAGAATTCGTCCTGAAGTTCGGTGTACTGAATCTTTACCGATGGAGTTAGGTTCCGCGAATGGATTAATAAAGACAGGACCACTTGCAACTGCAACTTCTCTTGCCTGCTCTTTTCCAGTTGTAAGTTGTCCCATTCTTAGGTTTGTAGGAATAAGATAACCACCTTCTAAACTGGTAGTGCTACTGCTAGGTTCTGCAAAAACATGAACGTCAAACAAAGTACCTCTTAAAGAGGGGTGGTCAGGGCGCATACTTTCTCTTGCGGGCTTTCTTCCAGATGCTGCTTGTGGGATGACTGCTTCTACAATCACTACCGCTGTCTGGTCAGAATTAAGTAACTCTTCTGGAGACACACTCCCTAAACTACTTGTGGATTCACCAACACCTCTCCTCGCTAAATCAGCAACCATGTGAGCTCGAACTTGAGGAGGAATTTCACTAGAACCAGTTCGGTTTAAGCCAATTACTAGGCCGTATCCAGCAGCGATGAGTGGTTCATAAGTGTCACTATAAGTAGCTGAATATCCCATCAACGCAACATGTTGTTTGATGGTTCCTCTGAGCATATTTGGCATATCGCCAACAAATTTTGGGGTTGATCTAACCGGTCTTGGTTTTCGTTCAACTCGGTTTCCAGAGCAACTCAAAACTGTAAATAAAGCAGTAAGGAGAATTAAGTAACGCATAGGGCGAATTGTACCTTTCAAACATGTATAAGCAGAGGCAAAATTGCGGTTTTTCTAGCATTGTTTCGCTAGTATCAATGGTGTAAGTATTTCTGGTCATTGCTTACCTCCTTTGATGTAATTCTAACCCACCTTAACACACTGTCCTACATTCTGGTGCACCTCTCAATTTCGTAATCGTAAATATTCTGTTGATTTAAGTGAATAAAACAGTATAATTTAAGTGAATAAAACAGTATAGTTGAAACAAGGAGATTAAGATGAAATTTCAAACATTATTAACGGTGGTAGCATGTTCAGTCCTTACTTGTTTAAGTACAGGTTATTCAACAGAATGCAAAGAGTGCTGTGGAACACTTCTGAGTGAGGAATACCGCGAAGAAATAGAAAGAATGATTGACAATGGAACGTGGGACGACTACACAAACCGAGAATTTGATGGTGTAAGGGGAACCACTTATGTTAGAACGACATTTCATATTTTGAGAAACATTAATGGAAGCAATGGGATGCCCTCAAGTTATTGCCAGATGCAACTTGACTATTTGAATTCGCATGTGGGAGACACTGGTCTGCAATTTTGTATCCAAGACATCATCTATCATGACCTCGACGATCCTTCTGTTACGTATCCCTCCAGCCCCTCATATGGCTTTGACCCCAACTCCATGAATGTTTACTGTACTCCTAACATTGAATATTCTTTCTCCCTCTGTGGTTACGCGTCGTACCCCTACGGGACGACGTTTGTCGTTCAGAACAATTGTATGGGTCCCGGTACTACCACCTTCAGCCATGAAGCTGGTCATTACTTTGGGTTACCACACACATTTGAAGGCACTGAAAACGGAAATAATCCTGAATGTGTGGATGGAAGCAATTGTAATTCTGCGGGAGATTATTTCTGTGACACCGCTGCAGATGACAACGGTGGCTGGGCGTGGAACTGCAATTACACTGGAGGAGGCGTTGATGTTTGCAATGGAGACCCCTATAACCCGAATGACGACAACTTAATGTCGTATGGTCCTGATTCGTGTACGGATGAGTTTACTCCGAATCAATTATCTGCATATCTTTCTACTGCTGAGATTTACCGAGCAAACATTCTAAGCGATGAACCATGCGTTCCCAATACAGGTGCATGCTGCAATGAATCGGACTCATGTCTCATCACATATGAAAGCATGTGCGAGAGTGTTGGGTGGATTTGGCAAGGTCAAGGAACAATTTGTGCAGATGGATGTTTGCAAAATGCTGATGGCGCTTGTTGTGTGGGTACTTATTGCTTAGTACTTCCCGAGTCAAACTGTAATGCTGGAGGTGGTGTATGGCAGGGACCAAATACAACTTGTGTCGAAGGAATTTGTACTCAAGAGCCATGCGAAGGCGACTTAAACGGTGATGATGTTGTAAACGTTAACGATCTTCTTGAAGTGGTTGAACAGTGGGGTAATTCCTCTGGATCAGGAGACATCAACGAAGATGGCATTGTTGATGTAGGAGATCTTCTACTAATCGTAGAGGGCTGGGGAGATTGTCCCTAATTAAGAGCAATCGCCCCATCCTGCCACAAGATTAAGCAGGTCGTGAATGTCGACGATCCCATCGTCATTTAAATCAGCAGGTGAACTTGTTGCTCCCCAATCTGCAATAAGAATGAGAAGGTCATGAACGTCGACCGAATTATTGCTGTCGAAATCTGCAACGCACTCGCATTCGTCAGGAATATCGTTGTTGTTAGTATCTAAACTAGTTCCATCTGAAATGTCTAGGGCATCGTCTACACAATTCCTGTTGCAATCAATAGCGAACACATCGTTTTCTACTACTCGGAGTATTTGGTCGGTCGCTAGATTATTTGTAGTTTGAATGATTCCAGATGGCCAAGTAATAGTTACTTCATCAATTATTTCGCTCGAGCCCAACCCAAAATGTGCTCTGAACATGTGTTGAGAATTGTATCCGTTGCCACTTTGAACCTCTCGCATTTGATTTACAATTTCATTTTCTGAGTTGCGATGGCTTATTGTAATTCTTGTACCTATTGCAGATCTGTTTGAGACGGTCCCACAAAGTTCAAGTTCTATCCAGTGGTTGCCATTGTGGTTCATATTTCTGCACAAGCGGTTTTGCCCAACTCCCGGTGCAAAGGAACTTCCTCCAACAGTGTATAAGTCAATCCATCCGTCGTTGTCATAATCAGCCCAAGTTGCAGAGTTACCGTTGTTTGGTGCTGTAACTGGAGTGCCCTCAGCCACATCAACAAACGTTCCGTCTCCGTTATTATGATAGAGACGGTTTGGCGGTCCTGTTGAGCCAAATGTAACAGTATATAAATCAATCAACCCATCATTATTGTAATCAGCCATCGAAACACAACGTGTTCTAGCGTTTTCAGATATGCCTGAGGTCTCTGAAATGTCAATAAACGTTCCATCTCCATTATTTAGGTACAACTTGTTGTTGCCCGGATGGTCCGATCCAACTTGGTTTCCCACTAGGAGATCCATAAAACCATCATTGTTAATATCACCCCAGCAGACACCTCGACCGTGACCAACATCTGCTACGCCTGTTTCTTGAGCAACGTCTGCCCAAGTTCCGTCACCGTTATTTCTATATAAAGCGTTAGTTCGGTACTGTTCATCGGAGTTATCTTCAGCTCCGGCAACTACGTATAAGTCCGCAAGACCGTCGTTATCGTAATCTGTCCACGCAGCACCACGACCTTCATCCCATATTCCATCAAGCCCGCTGTCTTCCTCTTTCACAAACGTGTTATCACCTTGATTAATCAGTAGTCGTTTTATTCTTTGATCACCACCGGAATTAGTAATGTATAAATCCACAAAGCCGTCAAGATTCACGTCTTGCCATGTTACAGCTCTAGGCGAGAGCCAAAACATTGCTAGAGGATTTCCATTTGTTATGTCACTAAATATTCCTACGGAATCATGATGAAGCAGATGATTTTGGTCTTGTCCATAGTTTGTGCTTTGTCCAACAAATAAGTCAGGTAAACCGTCGTTGTCAATGTCAGCCCAGCATGAGTGGTGTGACAAATCAGAACCAACTGCAGAAACCTCAGTTGTCACTTCAATAAATTCGCCATCGCCCATATTTCTGAGCAATTGGTTAGGTGAACCAAAATAATTGCCACCATAATGAACGCCGAAATGAGTGGTGTACAAATCGAGTAACCCGTCGTTATCAAAATCGCACCAAGCGGATCCACGGTGGTTTTCGTGGCCTTCACTTGATAAAAGTGTGGTAGTTACATCTTCCCAATTGGAAGTTATTGTTGATCTTTCTAAAGGTGTTGTAGGAGTTGGAAGTTCTGGTTTTGTTTTTTTAGGTGAACTTGCGGCGAGGAGAAAGCAAGATGATAGCGCAGCCATAACAGACAGCAATATGAACAGTCTTACCTCTTGCATTACATACTCAATATAAAGTGGCTAACAATATAGTCAAGAGTTTATTGGACAGTTTCGTCATGATACGCTGATTATTCCTATCTTATTGACTCAATATCGTCCGGTAATTGTGATTGAAGATCGTTTAATCAAAGAATAAAGGTGTTTGAGTTATTTTTTGAAAATGCAATTATCTTAATTGCCGTTTAATTGACATAAACGAATTTCATAATGGACAATCTGAGAAATAAAAGTTGCTTTTTGACCAAAAAGGAGTATTATCCCCAATATAGGAGATTGATATGAATATTCGAACTATGGTATCGTTGCTTGCAGTTATTGCATTGATCGGTCTGTGTGGAGCAGATGTTTCGGTTAACAGAACTGGCGATTCTATAAAAGCAAAAAAAGTATCTCCATCAAAGACGAAGCAACTTGAAGAGATTGATGGCTGGTGTGGGACGGGTTCTGCGCCGGAATATCAAGAACAAGTACAAAGATGGGTCGATGACGGAACATGGAGTGATGTCACTCAAGGAAACCTTGCCGATTTCAGAGGAACGACTACTTACGTTAGCACTACATTTCACATCTTTAGACACTCCGATGGTAGTGGTGGTTTGCCATCAGAATTTTGTCAGCTTAACATTGATAGAGTTAATGAGGAAGTCGCTGAGATGGGCTTAGTCTTTTGTATTAAAAGCATCGAATATTACAATCTTGCTGATCCAAGGATAAATATGAGTGACCCGGAGGAGAACCCGCCAACACTTGGTTTTGATATCAATTCTATGAATGTTTACTGCACTCCATTAATAACAGGGTTTACTATGGAGGGCGAGGAAGTTCCAGCAGGTGTATGTGGATATACTACAGGAATTGGTCCTCCTGAAACCACTTTAGTTGTTCAGAACGATTGTGTGGTATGGGACTATGAACAAAATGAAGAAGAAAGCACAACGTTTTGTCATGAGACGGGTCATTTTTTTGGACTGTTACATACCTTTCAAGGAACAGAAGATGGTAGTAATCCTGAATGTGTGAATGGAAGCAATTGCACAACCGCAGGTGATTATATTTGTGATACTAGCGCTGATGATGGCGCCGGCTCTGATGAGTTCTGTGAGTATAACGGTGGCGGAATGGATAACCCTGATGATGGATGTGTTGGAGAGCCATATTTTCCAAACATGGATAACATCATGTCGTATTATCCAGAGGAGTGTACGGACACTTTAACAGATGAGCAATTAAACGTTTATGCTTTTACAGCAACGCTTCGACCTGAAATAATTAGCGACACCTCATGCGTACCAGTTCCTGGAGCATGTTGCAGTGAAGCGGAATCTTGTGTCATAACATTCGAAGATGATTGTGTTAATTTCGGGTGGAATTGGCTTGGCCAGGGGTCAATCTGCGAAGATGGCTGTGATCAGAATGATCCAGGTGCATGCTGTGTCGGAGGTACGAATTGTGTGTCTATTCCAGAAGATAACTGTCTCGCAGGAGGTGGAACTTGGCTTGGAGTTAACATCCCATGTGAAGTAGGAACCTGTGGCTACCCTGAAGGTGCATGTTGTATTAGTGCGGGTAATTGTTCTGTTCTTACAGAAGCAGAGTGTAATTCTCAAGATGGCTCATGGCTAGGTGATGGAGAAGCATGTGATGAAGGTGTATGTGGTTATCCCGAAGGTGCTTGTTGTGTTACTGCAGGAAATTGCGCAGTTCTTACAGAATCCGTTTGTTCTTCCATAGGCGGCTCATGGTTAGGAGATGGAACCGTGTGTGATGATGGTGTTTGCGGTGAACCTTGCGTTGCAGATATAAATGGAGACAGCATGGTCAATGTTAACGATCTATTAGAAGTTGTTAATCAATGGGGAAGCACTTCTGGTTCTGCTGACATTAACGGTGATGGAATCGTGAACGTTTCCGATCTTCTTGAGATTGTCAACTCTTGGGGCAGCTGTCCATAATAGTACTTGTTATTCAGGTTTAATTGGCTAAAACTGGTTGGGTAATCCTAATACAGAAGACGATGTCCTTGCAGGAGTTGGTTTCAGTCGTCAATAAGTACTGTTGTAAATGTGACAATGAATCGCTGTTGATAAACAAGGTCAAAGATATGTTTCAGTCGTCAATCAGTTGTCAATAAGTAGTGACATAAATGTGACTGTCACTTTGAAAGAGGGAAGGCAGTGTTGGTTGGTGGAGAGAGCAATATAAAATTTATTGGCAAGCACCCCAAGCGTCTACGATTGCTAGCAAGTCCGAAACGTTGACAATTCCATCACCATTGACATCAGCAGGGGAGTCGGAAGCGCCCCATTGGTCAATTACGCTAAGCAAATCTATAACGTCTACAAAACCGTCGTCGTTAATATCACCTTGGCAAACGTTTTCATTGCAGTAATGGTATCCGAGTCGAATTGCATCGACACCTGCTTCGACTACTGATGGATCATTCAAATCTCCAACAGTGAATCTAATTTGCATATTTGCACTTGGTTCGACATTAGGAATGTCAGAAATAATCCACGAACGTGTAAACCAGCCGCCACTAACTTCGCCACCTGTTGGTCCGATTATTTCTAGATTATTCCAAGAAGAACCTCCGTCATCAGAAATATCAACTTCCATAACGTCGTTTTGCGGGTCTGCACCATTGCAATTCGAACCGTTGTTGTACCAGAAGTCATAATTAAGAGTTGCTGATGGCGAACTTGCATCAAGTATAGGGGATGTCAAGATAGTGATTCCATCATCAACATCTTCTTCATATGAGTTTCCCGTTACGTAACACATCCCAGAACCGTCTGAGTCAGTCCCAGCGTCACAACGAACTCCTCCCTGAGAGGGGACTACTCGTATCCAGTTGCCAGTACCTGCACCGGAGTACACAGTCCAACCTGTATCTGATTGGAAGTTGTCGTCGAAACTTGCCTCATAGCCAGACCACGCATCACCCACCCAAGTTGTATCAGGAGCGCTGAATGGGCTACTAGATAAATCGCCATCAGTTGTTTCAATCGAGAAGAAGTAAGAAACAGATTCACCACAACTTAGTTCTGGGAAGACAGCATGGTAATTTGGTCCACCATCGTGTACTAGTGGATAATCAAAAATCATTGTTCCTTCGAATATGTGAAGCATTGCTGTTGAAGGATCAGCAACTGCTTGGTTACTCGAGATAACAATCGGAATTTCTGTCCCTCCGGTTGGTTCGAGCCACTCGGGGCGACCGCTCGGATATGACCAAGTAAGTGAGACAGTTTCAAGGGCTTTATTGACAGCTTCTACACAATCAATCATTCCTGCGCCGTAATCGTTATCTTCCCCAGTTGCGCCTAAGTCAATTGCTGTTTCGTAAAGAATTTGTTTTATCATTTCGACTTCAAGATCCGGATTCGCTTGAAGCATTAAAGCAACCGCACCATTTACATGTGGAGAAGCCATGGAGGTTCCACTGTAAGACGAATAACCACCCGGAACACTTGAGTATGTATCTACTCCTGGAGCTGCAATATCTGGTTTAATTGCTGAACTACCATTTGGAGTACAGTTCGTTGGACCTCTTGATGAAAAACTGGCAATAGGCCAATTTGAATCGTAAGGATCAATTGCAGCAACTGCGCAAGTTCTATAATCATCAGTTGCGCGGTCACCTGGTCTACGAAGTCCAGATGATCCTTCATTTCCTGCAGAGAAAAGTACTACACAACCAACTGCTTCTAAGTTGTCCAAATATGTCCAGAACGTTTGATCGCAATTTGGATAACCATGACCAGTTGTTAAGCCCCAAGAGTTTGAGTTTACTCTTGGTACATCCCATGAAGTTGAAGGGTCTCCATCTGGATCTGCAAGCCATTGAAAACTTGTAATCGCATCTGCTACTGTTTGTTCAATTGTATATCTATCAATTGCTGCAGATGTAATCCAGTGCGCTCCTGGTGCTACACCAATCCCTTGTCCGGGTGATCCACCGCAAACAGTACCCATAGTGTGTGTTCCATGAGATCCGGAATCAAATGGGAAACTGTGGTCGCCAGTGTAAGGATCTAAAAACGCCCACTCTGGATGACCTGCATATTCTGGTCTAAGTCCCGCCCACCTACTTGCAAGTGCTTCGTGACTTCCTTGAACTCCTGTGTCCATTGTAGAAACGAGAACTCCGTCGCCATCAAAACCCATTGCCCAAACCTCTGGTGCACGTACTGCGTCGATTCCTATTTCTACTCCACCTCTGTCTTGGCCGACAGGACCAGTGCTTACTGGTTCAACAAGTTCGATTGGGTAATTCAAGTAAATATGATTTACATCTTCATGAGTTGAGAGTTCTAGTATTACAGAGGGTGTAGCATCAATACGAATTGCATTTGTAATCCAATATGTTTTAACGCGTTCAATTCCTCCGCTGGTTCGAAGTTCACCGATTTTTTTTAAGATTGATTTTTGTGAAGCGTTTGCTTCGTTTTGCAATGTTTCGACAATAAGTTTATGTCTGTCGTGAAAACTAAGTCGATTCTGTGAGATTGAATCAGAAAGTGCTTTTATATCTGCGCTGCTGTCTAGGTAAATCAAAGCAGAGACGGTGCCATCTTTGCCAACCTCATTCATCTTGGCTTCCAAATTGTCGTCAATGGTTAATTCAGCAATTACACTATGTGCAGTAAAGCAAACAGCCAATGTTACGCATGCTGCGAGTTGATAACTTAATTTCACGATTCTTTCTCCTTT
>JASMLG010000122.1 GCA_030748805.1 Phycisphaerales bacterium
GAGGTAACTGAGGAAATATTTGAACAGGCAATCGATGAAGGGATTCAAACTTTCCAATCGCCCTGGATGCAGTTTTTTCTTTTTCACGACCCAGCACCTGTCTTAGCAAAGATTAAGTGCCCAGTACTTGCTATGAACGGGACAAAAGATGTTCAGGTTGATTCAAAACAAAACCTTTCAGTTATCGAATCGACAATAAAAGAAGCGGGAGGAGACGTTACGATTGTAGAACTTGAAGGACTTAATCACCTGTTTCAACCAGCCGTGACAGGAGCAGTTGGAGAATATGCACAAATAGAAACAACTTTTGATGGTGGCTCACTCAAAATTATGAGTGATTGGATTTTAAAGGTGACTGAAAATGACTAATAAACTAGATGACCTTGTGTTTGTTGGATTTAACAAACAGGTGATCGCACTTGATCGTTATAACGGCGAAAAGAAATGGGAATGGAAATCACCAAAAGGTTCTGGGTACCCAGCAATTCTTCTCGATGGGGACCGACTCATTGTTTCGGTTCAGGGATATAGCTTTTGTCTAGAACCAACAACTGGTTCAGTTGTTTGGGAGAATGAGTTAAAAGGGCATGGTGTTGGTATATCAAGCATCGTATCTGTTCGTGGGAACTCTTCCGGAGCAGTAGCAGCTCAGCAAGCAGCAAATGCAGCAGCAGCGAGTACTACAGGAACATCAGGAGGAGTTCATTGAGTTTCGGATTGTCAAGAGGTAAAACTTTGGACGTTGGCGATATTGGTATCGAACTACGCTCGCTTCCTCCAAGTATAGAAGGGAGAATCGACCCGAGGCAGTGGTATCCAAATCCAACTAAACCACTTGAAATCGAAATTGGTTCTGGAAAAGGAACATTCCTACTTCAGGAATCTCAAATTAGAACAGAACCAAACTACCTTGGGTTTGAGTGGGCTGCAGAGTTTTATAGATATGCCGCGGATCGTTTGCGTAGAAACCATATTCCAAATGTAAGGATGGTCTATGGTGATGCTACAGAGTTTTTAAAATTTTGGTGTGAGGATAGTGTTGCCGACACTATACATCTTTATTTTAGTGACCCGTGGCCGAAAACACGCCACCACAAGCGCCGTGTTATTCAAGATAGCACGCTTGAAATGTTTCATCGAGTGTTGAAGAAAGGTGGCATCGTGCATGTGGTGACAGATCACGATGACTTGTGGGAGTGGTGTGAAGATCACTTTAACCGAAATGCATCTCGCTTTTTAAGAAAAGATTTTAGTCCCGCAACTTCGTCAGCAGATGGTGAACTTGTTGGGACAAATTTTGAGCGAAAGTATAAGCGTGAGGGGAGACCATTTCATGCGACTACTTTAGTTAGGGTGGATTGATGCACAGGGATGGCATGGATGAAAAAAATGTTCAGCCAGAGGATATACTTTGTGACTTCTGTGGAAATACCGCATGGGCGAACAATGTGCCATGTGTGGAGGGACACAAAGGGAGTATTGTGTGTGGCAATTGTTTGAGTGTCGCGTACAGCGAGTTGGTTTTGGTGGACAGTGGTGTTTCCATGGATGAACCCTGCAGGATGTGTCTAGAGCACAGAGAAGAACCTGCGTGGCAAGGAATTGTTGAACCTGTTGCTTCAATTTGCCTTCGATGCACGAAACAGTCTGCATCAGTTCTCAATAAATCAAAACAATGGGATTGGTCTAAACCAATAGCTTCGTAAACCCGTTATCTTGGGTGATATGAGATCACGATTAAGTCTTGCCAACAAATGCCTCGCAATCTTTGGATGTGCAATTGTTGTCATTATTGCGAGCACACTTGCAGTTCCATGGGCTAGAACGTCTGCACTCGTCCAAGAATATCAACTTGAAGTTGCTGGGCAACTTGCTGACTTATGGATTGATTCAAAAGTTGAATCAAAGGGATTTGAAGATGACGATGTGATAATTCAACTCATTAAATTGCATGAAATTGGGAGCGGTGATCAAACATTTATAGAAAGGGCAAGAAACGAATTATTGCAGGGAAATGAGAATCTAGATTATTACTTTGAAGGGAGTGGACAAAACCAGTTAAACTTTTTTCAATACGCTCAACCAATTACTTCGTCTCAATTATCAAGCATACAACAAGAAGGGGTAACAACATTTAATCCGGGCGTAGCCGATCCTAGTTTGTTAGATCCTGTAAAGGCACTATTAATAGTAAAAAGAAAAACAGGTTTTGCTCAGGCACAAATTGGAACTAGCAGAAAATGGATTGTTGTTGCAGGATTGATTGGAAGTATCCTATCTGCTTTGATATTTTTTGTTATCTTAAAACGCTTAATATTCTCACCAGTCCGAAAACTAAGGCGTGTATCGGAGCGAGTGCAACAAGGAGACTTAACCGCTCGGTCAACCCTTGAAACTGGCGATGAGTTTGAAGAACTGTCAATAGCGTTTAATAATATGCTTGATTGGATGGAAGCGGATCAACAAAAACTACAAAAAATGAATGAGTCGCTAGATCTTAAAGTCGAAGAATTAGCAGAAGTAAATGTTGGGTTGTTTGAATCAGGAAAACTTAAAAACGAGTTTATTGCAAATGTGAGTCATGAGTTAAGGACTCCATTAAACTCTATTATTGGTTTTGCTGAGTTGCTTGAAAGTATGCCTACGGAAACTGAAGAAGACCGAGCAAAACGTTTACGGTATCTTAAAAACATCCTTACAAGTGGCAGATCATTGCTCGATATGATAAACGAACTCTTAGATATGGCAAAAATAGAGTCTGGAAGGATGGAAGTGAACTTAGAGCAGACAAGTATCTCGGATTTGCTTGAGGGTTTGAGTGGAATTATGCGTCCTCAAGCAAATGTGAAGAACGTAACAATAAAACTTGAAATAGAAAATGACATTCCATCTGTTCAAACAGATCCTGGAAAACTTCAGCAAATACTGTATAACTTTTTATCAAACGCAATAAAGTTTACGCCTAAAGATTCGACAGTCACAATTATGTGTAAGCAAATCAGTGGAAAATTACAAAACCCTCTTGTGCAAATTTGCGTGAAAGATTGTGGTCCAGGTATTCCAGAAGATATGATTGAAATGGTCTTTGAAAAATTCCGCCAAGTTGACGCAACTCACACAAGAGAGCATGCTGGGACGGGGCTTGGTCTAGCGATTTGCCGAGAACTCGCAGAATTGTTGCATGCGTCGCTTTCAGTACAATCAACACAGAGTAATGGTGCTCTTTTCTATATAGATATTCCAGTGTACTTTGCAACAGAGACACCAGAGCCATTGATGCCAGCATGAATATTTCCTTAGAAACAATTTTGCTTGGTTTAAAGAGTCTCCGGCTCCACGCACTTCGTTCGGTCTTGACAAGTTTGGGGATTGTCCTCGGGGTGGCTTCAGTGATAGTGATGGTTTCGATTGGAGAGGGAAATAAACAAAGTGCATTGCGTGCAATTCAATCATTGGGTGCGACCAATATCATTGTGCGCTCTCAACGACCACCCGAATCACAACAGGTGGGGTCTCAGAGACGATCTTTTGTTGCAAAGTTTGGAATGACAAAAACGGACCTACAACGTCTTGGTAAGTTCGTTCCAGCTGATACGATTGTTCCACTTAAGGCTGTGGGTTCTGAAATTTCAAAGGGTGCGTCTAGAACAACAAGTCAAACATTTGGAACGGTTCCTGAGTTAAAAGATTCTGCAAACCTTAGAGTACAAAAAGGTGGGAGGTATCTTGTTGATGGCGATCTTGAACGAAGAGCACCAGTCGCAGTTATAGGATCTGAAATAGAAAAACTCTTCTTTCCTCTTTCAGACCCAGTTGGGCAACAATTTAGAATAGATTCAAGAGTTTTTACAGTAGTGGGCGTTCTTAAACCTGTTGGTTTGGCTGGTGGAGCGGGCTCCGCGCTAGTAGGGCGAGATTTGAATAAAGATGTTCATATCCCTATAACAACAGCGAGACTAGAATTTGGCGATATTGTTGTTCGAAGACAATCCGGTTCTTTTAGTGGCGAAGAAGTAGAGTTATCAGAAATATATGTAACAGCCCCATCGACAGATGAAGTTGTTTCTATGGCGGAACACATTCGCTCAATTATGAAAGTTGGGCACTCAGATATGAGAGATGTTGAAATCATAGTTCCATGGGAGTTACTTGAAAATGTACGACGCACAACTGCAACGATGAATATTTTACTCACAGCCATCGCTGCAATCAGTCTCCTTGTCGGAGGTATCGGTATCATGAACATCATGCTCGCTTCTGTTGTTGAGCGTACCCGTGAGATTGGAATTCGTCGTGCTGTTGGCGCATCAAGGAGCGATATTGCTATTCAGTTTTTGATTGAAACTGGTAGTCTCAGTGCAACCGGAGGGTTGCTTGGTATTATTCTTGGAATTGGAATATCTTTAGGACTTGTCGATTTCTTTCCGTGGGTTGCAGGTTTGCTAGGCTGGGTTTCCGCTGAAGATGTAGGCATTAGGTTAGAAACACAAATCACACTTTGGTCAATCGTAGTTTCGTTTATAGTTGCTGCGGGTACTGGTCTTGTTTTTGGAATTTATCCAGCAATTATGGCGAGCAAACAAGATCCAATTGTTGCGCTCCGCCACGATTAGCATTGAAAAGGAATACAAATGTATGTAATAACAGTGATTGTCTTAAGCATGCAAAGCGCAAACCCAATTTCAGGGATTACAACAGATGATTATTTTTCGCTTTCCTATGTATCGAGTTGCTCAGTTTCCCCAACCGGTATATTTTCAGCTTGGACTGAAGGGCGTTGGGATGAAGACATTGATAAAAGAAATACGGATATTTGGATTACAAAAACTGCTGAGCCCGATTCAGTCCCTCTTCGGTTGACGTTTGATCAGGCATATGATGGTTCGCTACAGTGGGGAGCAAATGACGAGTGGCTGTATTTTTCTTCACGCCGTGGAAATAAGGGTGACGATCTACCACGAAATGGGAAGAAACAAATATGGCGAGTAAAACCAAATGGTTCCCAGTTGATGGCAGTCACACGTATGGCGGTTGATGTTGTGGATTGGGTAATCTCAGATGATGGCAAGACAATCCATTACAAAATAGAGGATGAAACACAACATGATAATGGATGGAAAAAACTTCGAAAGAAACACGAAGATGTTGAATATGGTCATGGTATTGTCGACTATTCTGAACTTTGGGAGTTAAACCTTCAAACCTGGAAACAAACTAAAGTGTGGGATGAAGATCGGGTCATCCAATATTTTTCCCCATCTCCAATGGGAGATAAAATCGCAACCATAACAACACCAGATAACCGGTTAATTACAAATGAGGGCTGGTCTGAAATTGGCATATACGATATTGAAACTGGTGAAACAGAACTTCTGGATGATTCTCTTTGGCGTGCAGAGGCACCTTCCCCATACGGCTGGGTGGAATATCCAAAATGGTCTACTGATGGTACTCGTTTAGCGTTTAGCGTAGATTTTGACGGGTATCCACGTGAAATGTATGTTGCAACTTTTGAAAATGAAACTCCTATCCTTCAAACTGTTTATCGCAAAGATGAAGTGACACTTGGAACCTCACCAATTTGGGCTCCAGACTCGTATGATTTGTTGTACATAGCCGAACGCCGTACAAACAGACCTCTTCTTCAAGTATCAAATGTGGGTAATGGACAGCAAGGTGTGACTAAAGAGGTTATTAAAAATAACTTGATATGTTGGGACTATAGTATTTCCAGAGACTCGAAGGAGATAATAGCGTTGGTTGGAACCGCAGGAACATTAACAAGTGTTGTGCGGGCGACGTCTGACCCAAATGTTGTAATTGTCATAGCAAATCCAAACGTACACGTTGAATCATGGCAACTCCCTTCTGTGAAGGTTGTTCAGTGGGAGTCCCCAGATGGAACATTAGTTGAAGGTGTACTTGAGTTACCATTTGGATATACTTCGAATGACGGCAAGTTGCCTCTCTATGTGCATTTGCACGGTGGACCAACATCGGCAGTTTCCCAAAATTTAGAAATATCAATGTATGGAAGGGGAATTCTTTCATCAAATGGTTGGGCGGTTTTGTCACCGAACTATCGCGGCTCCACTGGGTATGGAGACAAGTTTTTAACTGATTTGATTGGTCGTGAAAATGATATTGATGTGCAAGATATTCTTGCAGGCGTAGATAAAATGGTTGAAAGTGGAATTGCCGATCCAAACCGACTTGCAGTAGGCGGTTGGAGCAATGGTGGTTATCTAACAAATTGTATTATTTCTACTACAGATAGATTCAAGGCAGCAAGTAGTGGAGCGGGTGTGTTTGATCAAACGATGCAGTGGGCAATAGAGGACACACCGGGGCACGTAGTGAATTATGCTCAAGGGTATCCATGGACCGCGGAAAAAGAACTCCGAGAGATGTCTCCTATTTTTAAAGCAGATAACATTACGACACCAACTATTATTCACGTAGGTGAGGGCGATGAGCGTGTACCTGCTGAACAATCAAAGGCTCTTTACAGGGCGCTTCATGATTATCTTGAAGTACCAACCCAACTAATCATCTACCCAGGCACAGGTCACGGATTGTCAAAAATGTCACACCGAAAAACAAAAATCGAATGGGACAACGCTTGGTTACAAAAGTGGGTTCTTGACAAACAGCCAGAAAGTTAACGAATTGGCAGACGATCGACAACGACTCTGGTTTTATCTTTTGAGTATATAACTCTTCGTTGACGAACTTGGGCAGGTTGTTTCGCAAGAAAATCGTACCCATTAATTTGTCGATGAACAAAATCGGGGGCACGAATCAACAGGGTTTTTTTATAGTTTGTTATGGAACACGGTCCACCGTTTTGTTCCCATAAGTCCGGCTCAATAAATTTGATAATTAGTTCGATGATGCGATCAATTTCTTCTTGTTGAGAGGGTGGTGTAGTTCCAGAACCATCTCCATCACGCCCCGATCCTCCAAATGTTCCAAGTTCAGGCGCATCAAAATTACGTATTGTGAATAAAAGGTCTCTTATATAGTACGTTTCAAGGCGATGTCTTCCGGGCGACGCTAGTTGAGATTTCAGCCCAACCTCAAGAGCACCATGTCGTAGTTGCCACGCGGCATTGCCTTCAGGGTCGAGTTGTTCAACAATTCTTTCAAGTACAACAAGCGCTGGCTGCTCCTTGAGTTCAAGTGTTATTGTCTCTGAAGAATCTAGCCCCACACTTTCACCCTCTTCCCACTGGACCCAGAGCAAAATGTCGAGTTGTTTTTCAAAATCATCAAGAACTTTTTTTGAAGGTACTTCATCAAGTTTTACGGTTATGTCCGAGTAAACGAGTTGCCCAAGAACTTTTGCGTTGACATGTTCTTCAGGTTGCGATCTTAGCCCAAGCGCAATGGTCAAACTAATAAAACAAATTCCAAGGAGTATCGTGCGCATGACAAGAGTATACGCACTACTTCATAGAAGATTCTATATTTTGAATTGAAGTAATCGCATTTGTAATCCCAAGTAACGCCATTGCAGTCGCTTCTGTGGGCATTTCCGCATTCCAAGTGGATTTTCTTACGCCTCCAAGGGCCATTGCGGGATTTTCATATCTTTCAGATTTTTCTTTACGAGTTGTCAATTGTTCTACAAACCGAGTTGCTAAGACTAGTGATTTAAACGCAATTGTCTTATTCGATGAGGAATTGTCACATATTTTTGAAAGCATTGGGAGCATTCTTAAACCTCTTGCATCGACAACATTTCCTATATCTGTAATTAACATGAATCCCCCGATAAGGTCTACATCATTCTCAGTAAGTATCTGCGATGAAACTGCAAGTTGTAATAATTCAGATAGAGAATCGTCAAATGTTGTAACACCTCTCTGTTGAAGTTTTAGAATTGGAGTAATAATCCAAGGAATTAATGATGCTCTGGTTTTAAGTGGTACATCTGAGAAACACCTAGAACATAAAGACGCACCTCGATCTATAAGCTGTTCATCCTCATAATGAAGTCCAAGTTCAATAGTAGCAGCAACAACAAGCGATAACTCAAAGGCAGGAGGTATCGTATGAGAAGGATCCAAATACTTTTCAGCTGCAAGCATTACTTTGGATTCACATGCACACAGTAGTTCTTGTACGGCTTGACTGTATTTAGAAGTTGAATCCAGAAGCATTATGATGAGGGCGGCGGCACTTTCAGTATCGATGTTTTTATCTTTCTTAAAATCATTTGCTATTGATTCAATAATTACTGCAGAAGATTCCATGGCAGGAGACGAATCCGAAGCGTTTGATAGTTTGGAATATTGTTGTAGAGCATTTGCCGTCAATATTTGTACAAAATGTGTCGCGAACATGTTTGTGAGAGTGTTGGTTTCTGGTTGGTACCCACCAATCACCATACCGTTTGCATTTGTGCTTTTTATAAGATGAGAAGCAAACGAGTCCGCAAGTTTTGTCAAATAAGCAGTGTTCAAAGTTTCATTTTGTACAAGTTCATCACCTCGAATCAAAGTAATAATCTCGGCACCCGCAGAGTTTTGAATATAAGTTGTAAGAGGAATTGAGTATAGAGTGACATCATCATCAGGAGGAAGTTCATGGGAAAAAGCAATTGTTGGGTGTATTCCAAGGTTGATGCATAAAGATTCAACAATGTTAGAAACTGTTCTAAACGGCGACAAACGAAGCTCCGCCTGCATCTTTATTCCCCACTCACTGCCCCTTCGAACAGCAACACCATTCATTCCCTGATTAAAAGTGTAATCAAATCGGTCGATATTTTTATGAGCAGACGGAATCGGTGTGCCGCCATATTCAAGTTCAACAGAAATTGAATCTATGATTTCATTTTTCATTTCTTCTGTGAGATCCATCGAAAATATTTTGTTCCTACTCACCTCATTAAATGCAATGGACGCTGCCTCTGGAAGTGAGGTCGAAGAGCCATAGCCAAGAGTTTTTCCATGATGACGAAGTACAAGGCAGACAAAAGCTGACTCAAGTGGGCAAGAATCTACGTTGGTTGGTGCTTGAAAATCTTCTCGCATCCACTCCCGAACGGTCGAAAACAGTGTGTTTTTGAACATATCTGCTTGATTGGGAGAAGCAGAACACTCAACACAAACTGTTGTTATTAGGCTCAAAATGAATGTTAGATGTCCAATAAACATAGGTAGTAATAAAAATAAGGCGTTTTCATTTGCCTTCTTCCAAAGATCGCGCATGATAGCGGAGTGTTCGGGACATTTGTCTGAGAATTTAAAGAGTAGAGGTACGAGAGATGCGAATGCTGAAGCACGCGACAAAGTTAACTCGCCACAGGCGAAAAATAGTCATTTTGACTGTGTTAACCTTCTTAGCCCTGTGCTAACCGAGCTTCAACTCCCGAAGTGGAGAGAAGAGAAGCGGCCCGACTCAAAAAGAGACGGGCCGCTTTGTTATTAATCTCAGAGAAATCGAAAATTATAATTCGATTTTGTCAGTACCTAATGCACCGTGATCATCCATGCCACCACGTGCTGGCGATTCAGGTTTTGGAACATGTTGTTCCCATTCGTCATCGACATCCTCGCCAGACAGGGCACGTTTCAAACTTAGACCAATCTTACGATCATCTAGGTCGACTCGAAGAATTTTTACATTAACCTCTTCGCCAGGTTTAACAATGTCCTGTGGGTTTTCAACCTTGGTATCAGCAAGTTCAGAAATATGTAACAAGCCCTCTAGTCCATTTTCAAGTTCAACAAAGACACCGAAGTTTGTTATTTTAGTCACAGTGCCGTGGACAACCATCCCCGGTTTGTATGCTTCAGGAATAGCATTTTGCCATGGGTCCTCGTGCATTTGCTTAATTCCAAGACTAATTCTCTGTTTGTCTTGGTCAATTTCAAGAACAATACATTCAACTTCATCGCTCTTCTTGTATTTTTCATTTGGATGAGCAATTTTCTCTGTCCATGAAATGTCGCTCACATGAAGCAGGCCGTCTATGCCAGGTTCAATTTCGACGAAGGCGCCATAGTTTGTGAGGTTGCGGATAGCGCCAGAAATAATTGTGCCGATTGGATATTTCTCAGCCACAAGTTCCCATGGGTTACTTTCAACCTGTTTCATTCCAAGAGAAATCTCATGTTTCTCCTTATCGATATCGAGAATGATGACTTCAATTTCATCACCAGGGGTTACGATTTCGCTTGGGTGATTAATCCGTTTTCTCCATGACATTTCTGAAACGTGGACAAGTCCTTCAACACCATCTTCAAGATGAATGAATGCACCATAACTGACAAGATTTACGACCTTACCACTCACCTTGGTTTGGATTGGGAATCGTTCATCAATATCGTCCCAAGGTGAAGCGTCTTTTTGTTTGAGCCCAAGTGCAATTTTTTCGGTATCGAAATCTACCTTGAGAACCTTCACTTCAATTTCATCACCAGTTTTGCAGATGTCGCTTGGATGCTTGATACGTCCCCAGCTCATGTCTGTCACATGGAGAAGTCCATCTAGACCACCAAGGTCAATGAACGCGCCAAACTCTGCGACGTTGGTTACTCGGCCAATAACAACATCTCCTTCGCTGATGGTGTTGAGCAATCGTTGTTTTGCTTCATCACGTTCATTTTCAATTAGTGTTCTGCGACTAACAACGATATTTCGACGTGGTTCATCGATTTTCAAAATTTCTGCGCGAATAGTTTTTCCAATAAAGTCATTGACATCTCCTGGTCGACGAACATCAATTTGTGACGCAGGCAGGAACGCTGGAACCCCAATGTCGATAAGAATTCCACCCTTGATTCTTCGAATACCTTTACCCTCAATAATGTCGCCTTCAGAAAATGTTTCTAGAACTTTTTCCCAGTTACGAATTCGATCCGCCTTGCGTTTGGAAAGTTTGATAATTCCGTTTTCATCTTCTAAATCTTCGAGAATAACTTCGATTTCTATTCCAGATTCAAGCGTATCCCAGTCATCAAATTCGCTTTTGTGAATGAGACCCTCGGATTTCAATCCAACATCTATGACTGCGTCGTCTCCAGCTTTACCAACTATTTTTCCCTTAAGCATGTTTCCGGGAATGAATTGTTGGATATCCCCAACAATTACGGAATCCATATTTCCACAAGCAACGTCTTCTCCAAGCGCCTTGCGAATTAGAGCGTCGGCTTGGTCCAAATCAATTCCAATATCCGCGATTAAGTTGTGGTCTACCATGTAGTGTGCGGCCGTTTTCGTCTTGGCTGCGGGGCCGCTATCCGCAGTTGCCTGTTGTGAGCCACCAATCCGATTAGGTACCACACCTCATCAATAATAGACGGTGGGGGTTCACATTGCCCATTAAAAATAGGCTAGCACCGTATCATACCAAAGGAAGGGTGGAAAGAAGGTCACAAATTCTGTTTTACACGGGTTTTTGCGAGCAAAATAAAGCCAATACCCCCAAGAGCAGATAAGAATGCCCCAACATAGAACACTGTGGGACCAGCCTGTAAACCTTGCGCATGTAAAAATGTGTACAACCCCATCCCAATGGCAGGTGCGAGAAGCCCACGAATTCCAGTTAAAGTGACATGCAAACCCATGTATCGACCAGATTGTTCAACTGGAGCGTAATCTTGATGTCCTAAATTCCAAGCAAGTACACCTCCCCCAAAACCGACACCTCGAATTGCAGCTCCTATCCAAAGCCCTGCCACAAAATGCATTGCAATACTGAATCCTATACAAAGAGAGGAAACGACAAAGAACCAACTGTGGATGGATCTGAATGTGAGAACGTGTGTTTTGTGAAGCAACTTAGCCCAAAAGGGGGTGCTCAGAGGAATCATTAGAATTGGAATGATTGTCACAATGCAAATTTCACCGAGGTAATCGAGTTGAAATTGGCCACTTAGAATGACAATAAGAGGCGCCATAAGCATTAGGTTTCCAATTCCAAAAACAAACTGGCATCCCATATATTTTGCGAATTGTCGGTCCTCTAGCAACAACTTAAAAGATTTCCATGGCAAGAGTGAAACATGTTGAGATTCTGCACGCTCGTTTTTAAGAAGTGCACTGTGATTCTCCACACGCATCTTGCTGTAAATCCAAGCGCCGAGAATTCCAAAACTTGCAGCAATTGGATACACCCACCTAAAAGATTGTTCGTTTGTGTCCATTGCTTGCCCAACACCAAATGCAACACTAGCGAGCACTAGGGCTTGAACTGTTGCAATTTTTCCCGCTACGAGAGCACGGTTTTCTCTTGGGTAGTTCGCCTGCCAAACAGTTGTTCGCAAAGTAACAATTCCTGTGTAACAAACCCGTGTCCCAACTACACACAAAAGAAGGGTGAGAAGACCAAATCCAGTCTGTGGTACAAATGCAACTCCTCCAATCATTAAGACAATCGCAATTTTCAACGCAGTAATAAAACGAATTTTGTGTCGACCATGGCTCAGGGCCGACCAAAGGAAACTTGAAATGTTTGCAAAGCCCTGGGCTGCTGCTAACGTAGCAACAACCCAATCGAGCATGGTTTCACTCACGTGACCATCAAAAAGGCGTTTTGTCAAAATACCAACAACCCCACCATCAACAGCCCCCATCATCATGGGCAAGAAAGCCCAAGCAAGGAGTTCTCTTTTTTGCTGTGATTGTTTTGTCATTCGCAACTTTTCTTTCGATGTATTCACTGGTTTTTGTTCCAAAGGATGGTATGGTACAGGTGACCTCTTTTGAAAGGGTCACTGTGCGATGTACATGTAGCACGTATGTGCTCGATCCTATCGAACCCTCAGGGATCGTAGTAAACCGCATCGATGGTCATGCCTCACAATGTTATGTTGGAGTGGACGGCTTGGAATGATGGTTAGCGAGCCCACCTATTAGGTACTGGGTTTGAGCTCACATGTTGCGTGTGCATCGCACAGCGATCACTTTATTCTAAGCGTCTTTAAAGATATGGAAGTCTGCCCGTTCAGGGTTGAAAGGTCTTAAGACCAGAGTTCGCCAGTTTTTGCATCAATCACTGCTACCGAAAGTCCAGCAACTAAGTCTTTGTCGATATCAAATGGCCGACCGACGATTGGACCATTTGCGGTGAATCGAGCGAGTTCGATAATGGTTCCATCTTTTGTGGTGCCTTGGACAATGAATTCTGAATCAGTTTTTAAATCTAGACCGAGGATAAATCCACCACCAAATCTTTCGTTCATTGCAACTCGAAGGTATGAAGGCTTCGTTTCCTGAGTATCTTCTATAAAGTGCAAAACTTGGCAGTAGGGATTATCAATAAAAGATTTGAATTCTTTGCCAGCGATATCAACAACGGTTGTAGTAGCACTATTATTCAGGGCTATGTTTGTAATTGTTTTAACTTCACGTTTTGTATCTACAACAATGATTCCAAGTACAACAGAAATACCAAAAAGAATTAGTGCCGCAGTTCGCCAGAAATATGTTGTGGTCGAAGTACCCTGTTGACTTTTCGCAGCACTTGCTCTTGCTCCAATGAGGGCAAGTGGGGCGAGCCGTTGTGCCTCTTTATCAGCTGCCTTTGCAACAGAATCAAGTACGAGTTGCTTCAGTGACGCAGGTGGAAGATCTGCTGGAAGTAACGATTCATCAACAGCAAAATCTCGTTGCATTCGAATGATTTCATCTTGGATTGTTGCGGGAGCATCATGGAACGAACGATTGAATAAATCTGACTCGATTGGCTCGAGCAATCCATATGCATCGAGAACCGCAAGTTCAATGAGTTGTTTGTAGTTGTGTGTTTCGTTTGACATAGTTACTAATTCCGTTATCGTTCTTGGGATCCTCTGTAGGTCAGAGGGCGGATGAATCCTTTAATCCGTACTCCCGCAAGCGGAGCAACCCTCGGCTCAAAGCCGATTTCACCGTTCCAAGCGGTGCGTCTATCTGTAGGCTCACTTCACGTAGCGTGAACCCTTGAAAATAAGCCCTTTCAATAACAGTCCGCTGCATCTCTGGTAGGGCTTGCAATGCTTCCCAGATGGCGGCATTACGTTCATGTAACAAAACATTCGATTGTTTTGGTTGTTCGGTTGCAGAAACTTGGTGTTGTTCTCCAAGTTCATATGATTTCGGACGTACCGTTTTTCGCCGAATTCTGTCAATGAGGTGACGTCTGGTAATAAGCATGACCCAGGTCACTAACTTGGCTTTTCTTGGGTCAAATCGGTCTGCGGTCTTCCAAAGTCGTACAAATATTTCTTGTACAGCGTCTTCTGCCTCAGTGTTATTTGAGAGGAATTGAATAGAAAGTTTGAAAACTAGGGCACCATAGCGATCATAGAGCTCAGCAATGGCGTCTTCTTCGCCAATCGCTACTCGTCTCATAAGTCGATAATCTGGTTCTTCGTTAGTCAATACCCATCTCCAAGGTTAGTGCACCATAAGTAGCACCCGCACAAAAGCCAAACAACGAGCCGGTTTTGCGACGCATATATTAGGAGTGTACCGATAATTTCCCATAATTTTGCAGAAAAATCTAGCAATTATGCTAATTAGCATTAGACTACACTCGGAACCTCTTTTTTAGAGGATTGTAGATATGACCTGCGCAATTAGAACATCTTCACTATCTCAACATAGGCCACTTGGTCTTCCTTTTCGAAGAGGTTTTAGTTTGCTTGAACTTATCGTCGTAATGAGTATCACATCATTACTTGCGGGGCTCCTGTTGCCATCACTTTCATCTGTTAGAGAATATGCAAACCGAGTCATGTGTGGCTCTAACCAAAAACAACTTGGGCAAGCACTCATCATGTATGGCGGTTCGAATGGTGAAAGACTTCCAAACGCAAGCGTACTCGATGAGTTTGAACCAAACTCAAGCGAGTTATCAAGACTTCGTAATGCCAATCCTGTGCAAGAAAACTATACCTACAGCGGTAGTAAAAGAAGTTATGTACCAGAACCATTGCCCGACACATCGTGGGATGGCTTAGGTCGTCTATTCAGATGGCACTACTGTGGGGCACCAGAAATTTTCTACTGCCCAAGCCACGAAGGCGAGCACACACTTGATAATTGTGAAGAAATGTGGGACCTTGAACCGTCAAACAAAGTTCTTTATGGCAACTATCAATATGTGGGTCACAAAAATTGGCGAACAGGAGATCCCCACTCACTCCTTCGTGCAGACAAACTCATCCTTGTTACCGATGGGTTGAGAACAAAATCTGACTACAGCCACGGAGATGGCCATAACGAACTTCGCGGTGACGGTTCAGTTGCTTGGGAAGACGGTAATGGGATTCAGACAAGGTTGGCAGTGCTGCCACCAACAGATATAGATGGACTTCGTAGTCTTGATGATTTAATTTACGAAACATTCTTCCCACAAGATTAAAAAAACACATTCGTATTGATTTGTATCTCACTTTTCATGGGACAACTCAAAATCTAACACCTGTATTCGATGTCGGCCAATATGTGGGTTTATCAGTGAATAGTGCGTGGCACGAAGACTATGGCGAATCAGTATATGATCGATGTGAAAGAGCGGAAACTCTACTGGAAATGAAGTAAGTATTCCAGTTCCGGCAGTATCCGACGCATCATGAAGTTTTGGAAACAATGTTCGAATAGCAGCGCTATTTCTAGTCATATTAAAATCTCCAATCACAACATCTGGTTTTATGGTGTCAACCGATTGTAATAACCTCAAAACACGGTTGGCAATTTCCATTTTTGAAATGAAAGGCGAAGATGGAAAATCGACTGCCCATATAACAAGTACATCGCCAAGAACTTCTGTTGTGTCAAGCACGAAGGAAGAAATGTAAATTTCATCAACTGCAATGAGTGTGCGTACCTGTATGGGGGAGAATCTTGTAAGAAGTGTAAACTGACTATTTATAACCTTATACCCCGAAGTTCCGAGCCACTCTTGAATTGATGGTTCACCTCGGACTCTCCACCCATGAGTTAACAAAGTAATATCACCATTTAACTTTACGATGAGGTCAGCGGATTCTTCAGCGACATTGTTTTTTGGGTGGCTCATTGTCCATCCCACCAATGAAACTTTGCCTTGTGCACCATTGCCAGAAAATAAGTGGTGTTCAAAAACACAAAACCAAAATGTGATAGCAAGTACACCGCAAAGACATATCGTGGCTTGCATCTTTTTTTTAACTAGAAAAGACAGCGCGCTCAGAACTGCAAGCATGATAAGAATAAGTGGTGTCGGAATCCACAAAAGCCATTGGCTCCAAACCCAACGATCTGAAAAAAATGCGCCAACCACCCAAAGTATGAGAAATGCCAATACGACAAAACGGGTTAATGTTACTACTCGTACCATTATGTTGGCATGAAAGGAAATACTTGTGGCGCAATTAAGGTGGCAATAATTGCAACTAGCAGTGTGAGAGGCACACCGAGTTTTGGGAAGTCCATAAATTTATATCCGCCAGGTCCATATACCATCAGATTTGTCTGGTATGTGACGGGAGTTATAAAGTTGCATCCTGCAGCGGCCATCATTGTAAATACAAATGGGTAGGGCGACACTCCAACTCCCTCTGCCGCACCAATAACAATTGGGAACATGATGACCGCTGCTCCAAAGTTCGTCATAAGTTGTGCTGCGATACTTGTCATTAGAAAAACCAAGAACAATGAACCGTAATTGCCAATATGCAAATTTTGTGCAAAATCAAGCAGTGCTTGGCTTGTAGTTGTAGCTAATCCACTTACTTCAACCGCTTTTCCTATACCCATAGCAGAACCAATGACAATCAGTACTTGGAAGTTAATTGCTCGTCTAGCAACAGGCCCGCTTATGCATTTACACAAAACCATAAGTAACCCGCAAAACCAAATAGCAGCGACCCTATCAATTAAGCCCGTGGTTAGTAATCCTATCAACAACGCAAGGATTCCTAGGGAAATCCAAGCTTTATTGTGTAGTGTGGGTCTTGAGTCATCGAGTTCTGAAACGAGATAAAAGTGAGGGCTGTGTTTCCATGTTTTTAGAAAACCACCCCCAGACTCAAGGAGCAACGTATCACCTGGCTTTAGCACGATATCACCAATTTTCCCTTCGATATGTTCACCTTTGCGGTGAACGGCAAGAATTGCTGCGTTATATGTGGCGCGAAACTGCGAATCACGAACAGTCAGTCCAACAAGTGGCGAGCCTCCAGAGATAACAGCCTCAAGCATTTTTCGGGCAAATGGCCTTCCCTCAAAATCTCTTAGTTCTTCATTTGCAGGAATCAAGCCACGAGTTTTTCTTAGGTCAACAACCGCCCCAACATCTCCAACGAAAACAAGTTTATCTTTTTCTTGGAGAACTTCTTGTGGTGTAACACTAACTATCAATTGGTCCTCTCGAACAATTGCATACAAATAGAGCCCATGCAAATTACGTAGCCCGGCATCGGAAATAGTTTTTCCAATAATTGCTGCGCCTTTCTCAATCGACATCTTGATTTCGTATTCACGTTTACGTGATTCCTCGGTCTTCAATGGTTCACGATTAGGGAGTAACCATTTTGATGTGATGATAATAAACGCAATCCCAAGAATGGCGACAGGAACCCCAATCCATGCTGCACCCCACATGGCGACAGGTCCAGAAGGAGCAGACACATTGATGGCTTCAACCCATGGTGGTGGGTTTTGCCACCAACCTATGAAGAGCCCAATGATAATTAAGTTGGAACCAGTGCCAATCATTGTTCCCTGTCCACCTAAGATTCCCGCAAAGCTGAGAGGCATAAAGAGTTTTGACGGTTGGATGTTTAATCGTTTTGACCACCTGTTAATCATTGGTAGATACATTGCAACAATTGGTGTTGTGTTCATGAACGCCGACATTAGTGCAACTGGTACCATCATCCGTAATTGGGCTGTTGCAAGCGAGGTTGGTTTTCCTAGGAGTTTTCTAGCAATGAGCTCAATTCCTCCGGTTTCTTGCAACGCAGCAGCAATTACAAAAAGTCCTGCAATCATAAGAAGAGGTCGGTCAGCAAAGCCAGCAGTTGCTTGATCAAATTTTACTACACCTACAATCATTAAAGCGACAAGTCCGCCAGCCATGATTAGGTCAGGACCAATCTTTTTTCTGTGCATCAATGCCATGATGATGCAAACGATTGTTCCTAATGTAAACCAAGCATTGAAGTTCATATAATTATTCCTGAGCTATCGCTAGATCATCAATCGCCGCGATAATCCTTTGGTGTAGTCCATCTGTTGCGCAAATGACCCCGCGGTTTTTTTCGAGGCGATGCCCGTGCGTAAAATCAAGCGGCTTGCCCGACACGTCGCTCACAATTGCGCCTGCTTCCGTTGCAATGCAAAGCCCCGCAGCGTGGTCCCAAATTTTTTCAACATATGTTTTGCTCGTTGGTAACCGCAAGTATCCATCCGCTTGTCCGCGGGCAACGAGCGAGTATTTGCACTGACTATCGAGACGGGCGGGTTCGCCCTCTGTTCCAATTGCGTCGATTATTCTTCCGCTGTCGCCACGATTGGAATGACCCTTTTCAGCCGATTCACAAAATCGAAGTGGTCTTGATTCTTCGTATTGTTGTGCAACGATTCGCATTGGAGAAGACGTTGGATTGCAGTCAGCGAATTCCCAAGCTCCTGCACCTTTTGAAGCTGCGTAGACAACGCCTTGCGAATCGACTTGGTCGAGCGGGAATGATTGATCTGTTGACAAGTTGGGACAACCCATAACGCCAGCCACAACTTCGCCATCTTCAATTCTTCCAAGAGCGATGGCGTAATGTTGGCCGCGCAAAAATCCCTTGGTGCCATCGATTGGATCGAGTGCCCAGAACCCATCACTACTTCCGTCATGATTACATGCATCTATGGCATCGAGCATTTCGGTTTCGGTAACATGTGGTCTCCATGACTTGACTGCCTCAAGGACGGCTTTTCGCACTACTGCTTGCTCATCCTTGCGAAGCGCGGTGGCATCTTCTTCACCGACAATGAGGCGATCTGTGCTATCTAAGGAGTCAGCTAAACTAAGCGATACAATGGCTTGAACGGCAAAGTCGGCAACGGTTACTGGACTGCGATCGTCCTTGGTGACTTCACATATTTGCTCTAGATTTGCTTGTACAGCCCTAGATACAGCGCAAGCAGTGCTTACGGCTTCAAGGGCTGCTGGAATTAGACGGTGTTGGGATTGTAGTTCACTCATAATTCCTCTCTTAATCGGCTAAAAAAGGATGTTTTAGCCATTCGAAAACGTTTAACTTCTACGAAAACGTCCCTGGGCAAGTTCGCCCTGTTTAGT
>JASMLG010000123.1 GCA_030748805.1 Phycisphaerales bacterium
ATGGAGAGAGATGGTTTGGAACCATCTTAATAATGTATCAAACCAGGAGAACTCAAAATGTATAACTGTATAATCAGAAGCAACGCACGCAACCTTATTTTATCCATACTAGTCGTCCTTATGACTTGTACGCTGGCAACAAACTTTGTTTATGCAGAGCATGAGACACCGTCATTTAACGATCTTGCGACAAAGCCAAAATCGATTTTTATAGGGCGCGTAATTAACATTACTCCGGAAAGAACATCAACTAACTTTATTATTACAAAAATTACTTTTGCAGTAGACCATCTCGTAACTGGAAACATTACTAAGTCAGAACATATTGTTATTAAACAACTTGGCGGGACAATTGATGATGAGACAATCAGCATGTGTTGCCAACCAAAGTGGGAACTCGGCGAGAGATATCTTGTCTTTGCAGAAGATCCAGATGCACTTCTAACATCGCCAACACTTGGTGCCTTAGATGGAGTATTCCACGTGGTCGAAGGAAATGATGGTGTTTCGTATCCACTCGCTTGGGGCTACCGACCGATTACAGGTATCAAACATGGATATCTAAAACCTAGTGTCCGCGCAACTTCTTTAGACCGTGGAATGGCCACACTCCACCGAGAACCTATTTCAAGTGCAACTCCACTCGACACAAGTTCTGATGGTAGCACTGTAACCGCTACTCCGACTGAAACTGCGACCGCTTGGACTCTCGATGAAATGCTTGAGATGATTTATTCTGCTAGAAATGAAAGTTCAAGTAAGAAGGTAACACTAAGACCGTGCTCAGTCCTACCGCAAGTAGAACGAGGACTCACACTTTGCGGTGATGGCTATGTAGATCTGTTTAATATATTTCAACAAGTCCCAGAATCATGGACTAGTTATTCGTATAACGAGTCAATGATGGCACGATTTAATAGATATTTTGATGTGAACCGTTACATTGATTCCGATGGAACTTGGAGTTCAACAAATGGGGACTCTGAAATTTGTGGTTGGATTGATAGCGATACCCTAGAAAGCGTATACGGTGCAAATGCAAGATGGGGTACTGGAGGTAGAGGGCTTTGTCAGATTCGGTACATCGTATCCACCGAAGAGATTCTTGAAGCTGATATCTTCCTTAATCCTGACAAAACATTCGTCTATGATTTTGATGACTCGTTTGGTACAACCGATCAATGGCACTTTCAAAAAACAATGATTCACGAAATGGGACACGCAATTGGCTATGAAGTCATTGATTGTGGAGCCGAAACATACCAATACAACCGTCCAACAATTATGTTCAACAATCAAACGTACCATGTTGAGGGACCTGTTGGTTTACATAGAAGAGATGCAAAACTTCTCAATATGCTCTACGACGATCAAGGCACAAGAGAAAATGTCGAAGACATGGGTGTGGAATCATACTACGCAGATGGTTCAATTGTGAATTCAACGTTAAACCCATTGACTATACAACAAGGCGATTCCTTTACAATCGAAAACGCATTTGTAGAAAATATGTCTGATTCTTCTGTTTCAGGAGTTCGGCTGCGAGTTTATCTTTCCCAAAATAGAATTATCTCAACTAATGACAAACTTGTCGGTGGGTACACAAACTTCGGCACATTCGACTTTGATGACGACTGGCAAGGTGATGTAACAAGGACTGTTGGATATGACATCAATCCTGGTGTTTACTATGTTGGCATGATGCTTACAGTTGGTGGTTCAAGTTATGACTACGATGACTGGAGTTCAAACAATACAACTTGGGTTGCCGAGCAACTTACTGTAACTGAGGGTGATGGACTGTTTAATGACTGGATTATGGCACCGCTTGATATTAATGCATTCTCGGCGTATTCATTTTGGGTTGACACAACTGGTGCAAACGATGATCCAGAACCGCCATACTGCCCCGGCATTCCACCTATGGGACCAAGTATTTTTTGGCAAATTGATGTCGAAGATGACGGTGAGGTAGAAGTTGGTGTTGCAGAACCCGCTGAAGTTGGCGAAGGTCTTGTTGGAACACAAGGCATCACTGACGTCGTTGCAATTTATGAACTTGACACACAAGGCAACCCAACGGAACTCATTGGTCTTTCTTGTTCAACAGATGCCAACGGACCTGCAATTGCACAAGTTCAAGCAGGAAAATCGTATCAACTGCGAATAGGCGGGCAAGGAAGTGCGCCCACGGCTGGATGGTATGAAGCGTACATGAGACCAACCATGCTCCAAGGATCGCACCCTCATTTTCCAATTCTGTTGAGTGAATCAAGACCTAGAACAAATGAGTTTATGCCAGATGTTCCGTTTGAACTCCCCTGTTGGGATAATTCTTCAAAAGGGATGTGGTTTACATTACCTGCAGATGTTGCGGGAACCATGAGCGTTACAACATGTTCCCCAGATACCGATTTTCCACATGTTATGTCAGTACATAAAGACAATCCTCAATTGCCACTGATAGGATGTGGCACTGTGTATGATGGGCAGTGCGAAGAGGGGTATGGAACTTCAATTACATGGGACGCAGAAGCAGGTTCAGCATATTTGATTCGAGTCGCAGGGATGGATGGTACATCGGGAACTTTCCGTTTAGATTTCACTAACACTCCGACACCAACTACGAACTACAAATGCGAAATTGCGCAAAATATTGATTCAGGCATTTGGCCATTCAATACGATAGGATCGTTAGGAGACATCGCTATGCTCTGTGATGAAGAAATAGCTTCAAATCGTTCTGCATGGTTCAAATATACTGCCGGTGAATCTGGCATCTTGAAAGCAACAACATGCCCTGACTTTGGCGGTGAGGCACAAACTGAAACTTCCGTATCCATGTATTACAATTGCAGTGACATATCTTCCGCTTGTGACAATTTACTTTGCGACGGCGTGCACGGAGGATCTCAACTTCAAGTAGCAACTGGCGATACAGTGCTCATTCGAGTATCTCCTCCACATAATACTCTTGGCAACAGCTTTGTCGCAGGCGAATTACTTGTCGATTTTAACTCTAACTGTATTGGTGATTTAAACGGTGACCAAGAAGTTAATGTTGCTGATGTATTAGCACTTATTGCAGATTGGGGCGAATGCTCTGCCTGTGAGTCGGACTTCAATGGAGATGGATTTGTAGCAATAGAAGACCTTCTTGTTCTCATAGGCGCTTGGGGACCGTGCCAATAAACGTTGGGCTATAACTACTTTATAATACGCGGTCTTAACAAAGGATTTTATTATGACCGCTACTGCTACAAATATGCTTGAATCAATTAACCCAGCAACTGGTGAAGTTGTTGGAAGTGTCCCCGTAACCCCGGCTAGTGATATTACTAATATCGTTGCAAAGGCACGAACTGCTCAAAAGGCATGGAACGATCTTGGGTTAGATGCTCGCATTGAATTGTTACGCCCTGCTGCAGCACGGCTTGCTGAAGAAGCCCCCGAAATTGGAAAACTTATAACAGCTGAAATGGGTAAGAGTACAACTGAAGCCCAAGGCGAAGCAAGTTACTCCGCTGATAAGTTTATAGTTGAACTTGAAGATGCAGCAGAAGCATTCGCACCCGAAGTAATCGAAGATGAAAATGTCAAATCAACGTTATACCGTGATCCACTTGGTGTAAGCGCAGCAATTACACCTTGGAACTTCCCTGAACTCATGCCACAGCAATGTATTTTACCTTCACTAGTTGCGGGTAACACTGTTGTGTTTAA
>JASMLG010000124.1 GCA_030748805.1 Phycisphaerales bacterium
AGTGCACAAACTCACCCTTGTCGAGGGCAACCACGAAGAAAAACACAGGCGGTTCAGAAATCACTTGAAAACGGGAAGCAAAAATGCAGACCAAATGACAGGTGCTGAAAAGATGCATGAATTTACGAAAAAATTAAGTAACAATGACATTGCCTTTCTTGACAATGCGGTTCTTTTTCTCCGTATTCCAGAGCACAATATTCTTGTTGTCCACGCTGGAATTCCTGGAAACATGCTAACCTTCCCGGTGTCAAATGATGTTGTACAATCAATGTCAAACAAGGAGCGAAAATATTTACATCAAGTACTTAGGGTCAGGTATATCGATAAGGCGACTGGTAGGTTTCAACGCCTAGGTGCTGAACAACCCGACGATCCATTCTGGGCTGAAATTTACGATGGTCGATTTGGACATGTTGTATTTGGTCACCAGCCTTTTATGGATGGAGCCCGCATATACAAATACGCTACTGGCATCGACACAGGGGCGGTATTTGGTGGTTTACTTACGGCACTAGTGTTAAACAATAGGACAATGGAGCGTTGTCTTGTTTCTGTTGCATCCAGCAAACAATTCCGTCGACACCTTACGATTGCCGCAAAACTGTCCTAAATACTAGGACCACCTCTCTTGGTACAACAAATGGGGGCAGGTCACCCCTCTAGTCCACCTTAGCTCACTGTCCTAAATACTATGACCACCTCTAAGCCAGGTCACATAGAGGGCACTGATATACATTATCTACGTGGACGTAAAGGTGGAAGATTGTATTATCACCAAGTTGAAAAAAATAATTATGAGATTATTGCAAAATCTGCAAAGGGAAGAAGTCAAGATAGAGTAATTTCTAGAATACAAAAAATATATAGAAATCAATCGACTTTTTTAAAATATTCTCCAATGTCTAAATTCTCTATTAAGTCATCAATTGTTGCTTTAACTTCTTTCTCGGAGATTTCTTCAACTAAAATCATATTAGGCATGCAAAAATAAGCTCCTTTGGCGCACTCTCCAGTTCTTTTATTCTTTTCGAACATATAATCAATAAAATTCTTTGCAGTAAAGTTAGTAAAATATTCTTGACCATCCTTAGTAGTTAATCTAACTTCCACTGTTTCATTTCTTGGATCAAATGGTTCTGAACTAGTCCAATTAAATCTGAATCTATAATTTTCATAGGTGGACCTAATTGACTTTTCTAAAGAAAATTTTTCTAAACTTTCTTCATCCTTTCTCGTTTGTTTTTTCTTCTTTGTCATTTTATTTCCTATTTTACCATCATGTCAAGTTTTTGATAAACGTTTACATCTGTTCTTTTTTCTGTCGCTCTGTATAGTGCTTTTGTTAATCCTCCGTGAAATTTTGAAGCTTTTATAAGAGTTTCATAGCCATTTTTAACTATAACCAGTTTTCATAATTATCTACTTCAATATACTCGCAAGTTATTTTCCATTCACGAGGCATTTTTCCCTACTTTCCTCAATTGCTTCATAAAAATTATTTTCTAAGTCTTCTCTGTTTCTAAGCTCTGGTCTTTTATACACAGTGGCCTACCCCCAAAAAATAGTCCACTTCTTTTGGGAGAGGTGGTCTTAAATACCTGGGGCACCATTTTTCTCTTTTTTACTTGTAAGTAAATCTTGGAAGTAATCTGCTAGGTAGGCCGAGTGTGCGAGAGGGGCAGTTGTGTCCTCGATAACAGTGTTATCTTCTGTATCGTAAAAGGCTACTCCATCTTCAATGATACGGAGCAGATATTTGTTCTTAACTAGTTCTGCTACATAATTATCTAGATAGTAGTAATACGAAGGCCGATAAATTAAGCTCCTAGCATCAGTGATATCTAGCAATCGCTCTTTGGCAAAGTGCCCTTGTACTATACCCCTTCGTTTTTTTGGTTTTTTTAAAAACATAGTAAAGTCAGTAACCCCAGAGACGACTTTTAATCCTTGCCAGATAGATTCAACACTATGTGCATGCAGGTTTTTATTAAACGGTACCGGTATTAAATAATCTTTGGAGTAGGAGTATGGGCTAAAGGTTTTAGATGGACCAATGGCATAACTACTGACATCTATAGCTTGTTCCATTAGTTTGCCTTGTGCTGGAGTTACTGCTATAACCTCGCCCGGAAAAATGTGTGGGGGACTCGGCATATCTCTTAGTTTGTTTTTCTTTTGCAATACCTTTCTCCTGTATTTTGGGCTTAAAGAGTTCGTTCTAGATCCATCCTGTGCCTTATACCCCCTTTAGTACTACCAGTACGTATGTTAGTCTATTGACTAGCCGACGAACTGGGACAACTTGTGTGGCAGGTCAGTGGAACGACATAAAAATGCTACGTGATTACGTTCATATTTTTTATTCATAAGCACTCTTCCCCAAGCGCGCACCATTGTTTTAACACCCTAAGATACAACACCATGATAGATCTTAAAAGTAAATCCCCGTTGCTTCACATGGCCGTAGATATGTATGAAGCATCCGACAAAGGCAACAAAAGAACACTGTTTGAAACGTTCGAGTACCTCATCACCGCTGCACAAGCAGAGGACTGGGTGTCGCCAGAAGAGCGGAGCTTAAACTCTGAGGAACGGAGCTACCTAGACCTACTCATCGAACTGGTTGGTACCGAACTCAATGTTGCTGATTGCATGTTCCGCCTTGGTATCCGCCTGATTTTTGAAGGCGAACCTTCCGAAGATTCCGAACTTCCCATCCCGAAAGCTTTGGAATTGATTCGCGCAGCAGGAGAACAGCAACACCCCCAAGCGTTAGCATGGTTAGGTGAGAATGGAGAAAACGACGAAGGCGAGAGTAGCAATCCCAATAAATGTACGTAGACTTTCGATATTTACATTAATCAGAAAGGGTAAAACATGAAAACCACAGGCAAACAAGAACTGTATGATCGTTTAATTGAAGTAGACGTAAAATCAATTTCAAAATTTTTCAACTCCTTTCAACAAATAAGGAAAGGTGAACCCATTGTTGGAGTACTTTCTACCGGCAAATATAATAGTTACAATCTGGGTTTTGAAATACAACTAAATAGCAACGTATTGCAATTCAACGGTGGGGACTCCAAGGTAACATTAAATGATGAAACAGTGCGTCTGGTTGAACTAGCTTTTTCCAAGGCAAAATCCCTGCAAGGAGTAGAGCTCTGCACTAGCAAGAATAACGAGGGTGACTGGTCTATCTCAGTTCGACTCACAATAGATCGATTTCACAAATTATCTAACGAGAACAGAAAGGAATTGCTATCAAAATGTGTTTGTGCATTAGCGTACCTTGGGTGGTGTACTGAACTATATGACGAATGTGGTGGGTCTCTGGATACTATTTCACTTTGCGATTATAGGATTATCTGTACTTTGACAGACACGTACGAACCATATTGGGGTGAGAACATCAGCGAAGATAGTTTGTTTGATCGTTTCAAACTGCCCTATCCAGACCTTTCGAAAATCTCTAACGATGCCAACCAGAGTTTTTTTATCTAGATTTTAGGAATAACGTATAGTGCATTAGGCAAAGCATGCTACTTTAGCACATACATCCACTTAGTAGTTCAATAGAAGACATTAGACATTAGTAGGATAGCTATAGGATGTCGATTTGGACAGACAAAGGAAAACATTTGCCAACAGAATTTTTAAAATATCCACGCACGCCACATATTCAAGGTTCTCGGCTTCAAAATGGCGACGAAGATCTTGACTTAATCCCTTTTGGAGACATTCGGGATTGCCATCTAGTTATAGAAGAAAAAGTAGATGGGGCTAATTGTGCAATTAGTTTTACAAATGAGGGAAAACTCCAACTCCAAAGTAGAGGACGTTTTTTGCAAGGAGGTAGAAGAGAAAAACAATTTGAACTTTTCAAAGTGTGGGCAGCCAAACATCAATTGGCATTTCACGAGAGACTTGGTTCGAGATATGTGATGTACGGCGAATGGCTTTACGCGAAACACACAGTATTTTACGATCGTTTGCCGCACTACTTTCTTGAGTTTGACATATTGGATTCTGAAAACGATACTTTTCTTTCGAGCAAAGAGCGAAAAGAATTGTTGGCGGACCTTCAAATTGTTTCGGTTCCGATTTTGGGAAGCGGAAATTTTAATACTTTCGAGGAGATCGCCGACCTATTACAGCCATCTACATTTAGATCACCTGACGCTTTAAGCACGTTGAAGAAACTGGCTATTCAAAAAGGTTTAGATCCTTCTGAAGTGATACAGCAAACTGATAGAGAAAATATTGCAGAAGGGCTATATATCAAAATAGAAAAGGGTCATAAAGTTATTGCAAGGTGTAAGTTCGTTCGCAGTTCGTTCGAATCTAAGTTAAGTGATTCATCACAGCCGCTGATACCAAATCAACTCCAGAATGGTGTTTTGTTTTTTTAGCAGTGAATAGTAGCGGTCAATGGAGTTGGAGTGCGTACCTAACTCAGGTGGCCACAGTATTTAGGACAGTTAGCTAAGGTGGGTTAGAATTACATCAAAGTACCAGAATACGTAGATGCTGAAATGGCTGAATGTCTTAGTGCAGCTAACGTAGAGTGGCTCGATCTGGGATTGCAAACAACGAATGTCGACTTGGCATGGGTCCGGAAGAATAATCTCAATCGCGTAGTCAAAACAACTACCCTACTTAGAAATTATGGAGTGAAATCGAACTTGGATTTAATAATTGGGATTCCTGGTGATTCAGTTGAATCTATGAGGGAATCTATGCGATTTGTTATCTAGGAAGCACAACCTGACACGATGAAGTTTTTTCACTCTAAGTTTATCCTGGAACAGATCTACATCGTCTAGCTCAACAAAAAGGTGAGGGTTGGTTGAACTATGATCCATGGACTTGCATTGCTCAATCCACCTATTCTTGCTCAAAAAAGGACTTCGCAGACATGGTGCGATTCACAAATACTACAACAGCAGCATATAGATATTTGTCTTCACGGAATTATTTTGACAATGGAATTGTTCCAGGAACGCTTTCACCATTTGACGGGTTTTATGAGTATTTGCAAACTATTGAGACATGTAATTTCGATGCTTGGTCGGTGATGAGTCTACCCCAGAATTCATACTCTGAAATTCAAACAGAGCGATTATGGCTCGACTACATGGCTCATTGTCAAACTCCATTACAATCACGCTTGAGTTCTAATTCATAATTTCTCTGTCCTAACAAGAACATCAAATCATAAATCTATAATTTTAACTAGATTACTGGAATATAGTATAGTTCATTAGGCAAAGCATGCTACTTTAGCACATACATCCACTTAGTAGTTCAAAAGAAGACAATAGCAGAATAGCAAGAGGTTATCGAATCTGATAAACAAAGGAAAACGCGATATGGCGATGAAATCAAGCAGCTCGGAGTTGTTCACGTTGCTGGATTGCAACTGCTCGAGTTATCTGCTGAGTGACGAAACGCTTGTGTGATGGGTTGAATGAGAAATCGAACATCATTCCCATATAAGTAGTACCGCCTGACTCTAAGTGCCAATGTATTAACTTTGATGTTACACAAAGTGGTGGATCGTCAGTATTTGGAAGTGTAAATCGAAGCCAGTGCAAGCGATGTCGACCAATTCCACTCGCTTCACCAGAAGGAACCTGTAAACCAATTCCACCTCCACCGATATTTACAAGAGTCGCCGAAAATGCAGGTCCAACATCTGGCATAACATCATCTTCGTGAATGGGCTCCGGTGAGTGGTCTCCAGATATGTGCTTTTCAATTTTAAGTTGACACATTCTCTCAGGTAACACAACTGATCTTGGATCAAGTAATGGCCATGCTGTTATTTTGGGTAAAGAAAGTGAATCGGTACTAATACGATAGTCCCTTCTTCGTTGACATCTCTCAACTGAGTCGGGCATCTTGAGCCGCAGGGCTGCTCCGTCTCTACTGTTATTCCGATACTCGGTACTTCCCAAGCAGGTGGTCCTAAACATCCATCTGTTTTGACCTATTGCCATTATCCCGAGTAGTTGAACTCCCTCTTGGAGGGGCAATGGTTCTCCTGCTGCCGTTGGCATTTCAACGTGTATTTCACTATCAGTAAGTGAAATCATCTTTGCTCGCCACAGAAAGTCCCTACCAGTTGGTGCATTTGGGGTAAGTGCTATTTGCAATGATCCTTTGTGATCTGCTAGTTGTTGAAGGCAACGACGCCATCCTGTTGTTCGTGAGCGATGTGCTGGCATAAATCCGTTCTCCGTAAGAGGTTGTGTATATCAGCAAAACCATCGACAACTACAATTGAAGATTACATTGTTACATAACCAAAGTGGGTTATTTACTTTTAAATAGCCCTCATTACCAGAATTGCCCCTTTAACCGGTACTGTTGGAGCCGATAAATCAGCAATATGGGCTACTAATTTCAACGCTCCCATTGTCCACAAACGTATTAGTCTGTCATTCTCTGTGAATTCCCATTGATTAGAATCAACCTGCTCACCTTCCCGAATTGCAAAAACCGCATCATTATTACACCACAAGAATTGCAGCGACTCATCTGAATTAACTCCATTAATCCATCCACCATCAGCAACTTCTGGCCATAAGTCACCAGGAATGTCATCAATGATGACAATTCCTTTATCTTTTAGAGATGCCCTAAATAATTTAAGTGCGTCTACTGCTTCATAAACATCCGAAATCAGCATAAATGTTTGACCACAACAACAAATCGCGTCTACTGGTTCAACCAGAGGAAAAATATCAAACAAGCTACCGTCTATTAGTTCAGCATGAACATCAGCATCAACACAATTTGAAGCACAAGCACTAATAGCATTTGGATCCACATCAATACCTACAACATTATGCCCCGCTAATGCCATTGGAATTAATAGGCGCCCATCTCCACATCCAACGTCAACAATATCCTTTGGCTTAGGTCCAAGTTCTGAAAGAACTGCTTCGACTTGTAAAGCAGATTGCTCCTTATCCATGGGAAACCAGTCGTTCATTTAACTTCCTTTTTCATAAGTTTATCTACTTGTTGAACTGATTGCATTAACTCTAACCTGCAAACTCTTGAAGGTCTATACCCACCGAAACGTATTTTGTAATACGTTTCGGTCAACGACAACACGGTGTTGGCTATTTCATCCAGTAAATTTAACGAACAAAACCATGTATTTATCGGTTAGCGTTTTGGTCTATCAAAATCACGTTGGAAGTTTTCGACTTGGGTAAAAGCAGATGGAACTATTACTAGAATTAATACAACAAAGACGATTGTTGGATTAATTTCAAAAGACCGTCTTGTCATCCCCAAATAGTGCACTAAAAATTAACTGTGTTCAGCAGTTTGTTCTGATACTTCTGTTTGTTCTTGTTTTTCTTCAGAGTCAGATGATGCTTCGGGAGCTTCGCTGGATTCGGGTGAATCAGAGGTATTTGGTCGAGCAGGTTTCCATGATGGTTCTCTCACGAGTCCTTGAACCTCGGGCAAGTCCTTTAAGTTTGCTAGACCAAATGTAGTCAAAAAGTCCTTGGTAGTTCCGTAGAGCATTGGGCGACCTAGTTCTTCAGCTCGCCCAACAATTTTTACAAGTCGGCGCTCCATTAAACCCCGCAGCACTTCTCCACAAGCAACACCGCGAATAACTTCAATCTCTGCCCGCATTACCGGTTGTCGATACGAGATAATCGAAAGGGTCTCGAGCGCGGCTTGTGAAAGTTTCTGTTGTTGGCGTTGTTCGTGCAACCGTGAAACGAGTGGCGCTAATTCTTCGCGCGTCATAACTCGGTATCCACCAGCAATGCGCTCAATACAAAACGCACGTGAGTCACCATCGTATGATTTGTTCAGCGAATCTATTGCTTCTTTGATTTGTTTGGTTGCATCTTCGTCTTCGATGCCCAGCACTGTCTTAATCTTTGTTTCAGAAAGTGATCGTTCACTTGCAAAAAGGAGTGCTTCAACTCGTTGTGATAAGGGTAGTGTAGAGCAAGGAGTACCAGTGTTTTCACAGTTTCCATTTCTGGGCTCGATAGTCATGATTTGCTTGCAAGTGCCACTTTTGCAGTTGCGATTTTTTGAGCACGTTCAACTGCAAGTCGATCTTTTTCATCCGAAGTTACACGAGCATTAGCCTCAGCCAATTCCGCTTTTGCCTCTTCAAGATTAAGTTCTTCCGCGTTATGTGCGCCTTCTGTGACAAGGGAAAGCCCGTTACCATCAACGTGAGCAAACCCACCTTCGATGAGATAACTTTTGGACCCATCCTCTGTATCGATTCGCAGGGTTCCAGGAGCAAGGGTTGAGAGAAGAGGTGCGAGTCCCTTCATCATGCCGTATTGTCCATCCCATGCGGGGAAAGAGACATAAGTTGCTTGCCCGTCAAAACATTCTTCGGTGGGAGTTACTATTTTGCAAGGGAATGTGTCAGCCACTGTTTTATCCTGTAAATAATGGGTTTAATTCAAAAGCACATCATACCAAAACGGCATTGCCATGATAGGCATTGCCATCTTAGAAGGACAAAGAAGTTATTCTGAATTGGCGATCACACCCATTTCACTTCCCTAACCATACCTATTAAATCTACAACAGAATCTACCAATGCAACCAAGTCGTTATTCTGTTTCCGGACGATTGGCTTGAATCTTCTGTCATCGTGGTTGTGTCATTCTTAATGAACCTCGCACACATTGTGCGTTAAGGAAGTTTTAAAAAAAAGAGGAAAAAGTATAAAAAAAGGACTCACATCGTTACAATGGGTGTTTTGAACCATAATCCCACTTGGAGATTGATTTCGTGACAACTGATACTACTATGACTACCTTTCTCAACACCAACCTAGACCTATTTGCTCCATGTGATTTCAAAGTAGCAGATTTATCACCTGAGACCGTAGCGTATGGTCGCAAGGAAATTGAAATTGCTGAATACGAAATGCCCGGTTTGATGGCACTTCGAAAACAATACGGCGAATCCAAACCACTTACGGGTGCTCGAATCACTGGGTCGTTGCACATGACGATCCAGACCGCTGTCTTGATTGAAACGCTTGTTGAGTTGGGTGCCGAGGTGCGATGGGCGAGTTGCAACATTTTTTCAACCCAAAATCATGCTGCTGCTGCTGTTGCTGTTGGTCCAAATGGCACACCCGAAAATCCACAAGGCATTCCCGTTTTTGCTTGGAAGGGCGAAACCCTTGAAGAATATTGGTGGTGCACATTCCAAGCATTACATTGGGGTGAAGGCAATACACCAAACTTAATTCTTGACGATGGTGGCGACGCAACGCTTGTTGTGCACAAAGGTGTTGAATACAACAAATCCGGATCCGTACCCACAAGCGAAGGGGCTGGAAGTGATGACGAACGCATCATTCTTGACATGCTTGCTGATGTGCAAGCATGGAACAATAAATTCTGGGAACAATACGCAGTTGAAGTCAACGGCGTTAGCGAAGAAACCACAACTGGTATTCACCGTATGTACCAAATGGCGAACAACAACACGCTTCTGTTCCCTGTCATTAACGTAAACGACTCTGTCACCAAGAGTAAATTTGATAACCTATATGGTTGTCGCCACTCATGCGTAGATGGAATTATGCGTGCTACTGATGTCATGCTCGCAGGCAAAGTTGCTCTTGTTGCAGGATACGGAGATGTCGGTAAGGGGTGTTGCCAAGCACTCAAGGGGCAGGGTTGCAGAGTAATGGTGAGCGAAATCGATCCAATCTGCGCGTTGCAAGCGGCGATGGAGGGCTACGAAGTCGTACGCATGGACGATGTTGTAAGCGACATTGATGTGTTTGTTACGACAACTGGAAACTTTAATGTCATTACTGCTAATCACATGTCCAAGATGAAGCACAACGCAATTGTTGGAAACATCGGTCACTTCGATAATGAAATTGACATGGCAGGTCTTGAGAAACTCGATGGTATTGAAAAAATCAACATCAAGCCGCAAGTCGATGAGTGGAAATTCGCTGATGGGCATTCGATAATCGTGCTTGCAGAAGGGCGACTATTAAACCTCGGATGCGCTACAGGTCACCCGAGTTTCGTAATGAGCAACTCCTTTACTAACCAAGTACTCGCACAAATGGAATTGCATCAAAATCATAGTAATTACGAGCACAAGGTCTACACACTTTCAAAGAAACTCGATGAAATGGTCGCTCGTTTACACCTCAAACAACTTGGTGTGAGGTTGACTGAACTTACTCAGGAACAGGCGTCATACATTGACGTACCTGTTGAAGGCCCATACAAACCCGACCATTACCGATATTGAAGTGACTGTCACCAAGAGCGAGTCAGCGAGCGAAAGTGATTTCGACGTGACTGTCACAATGAGCGAGGCCGCGAGCGAAAGTGACTGTCACTAGAAATCCGAGCGAGTCAGAGAGCGAAGGTGACTATCACTCACATTGGTTCCAGAAACCCAGCTGGTTGGAGGTACCACGTGGGTGTTTAAGGTATGATTCGCCCTTCTGATGAGCGACCGACTCACCCACGAATGTGGCCTTGCCTTTGTTCGGCTTAGAAAGCCCCTGCACTACTATCAAGAGCAGTTTGGTGACGCTGCGTGGGGGCTTCGAAAAACCTACTTGCTCATGCAAAAACAGTACAACCGCGGGCAAGATGGTGCGGGGCTCGGAGTTGTCAAATTCGACATGCCAGCAGGCGATAACTTTTTGCTCCGCGTTCGCTCAGACAAACACAACGCAATTGAACGAATCTTCGATGCGATAACAGAAGATACCGAAGAACTCAGTACTGCAATTACTCCAGAAACCGAGATGGCTTCGAAACGAAGTTGCAGATTTTTAGGAGAAGCGTATCTAGGCCATCTTCGCTACGGAACTCACTCGGTTAATTCAATGGCAAATTGTCATCCATTTATTCGAAAGAGCAATGTTGCAAGCCGTAACATCGCACTCGCTGGTAATTTTAATATGACAAACTCCCGCGAGTTATTTCAACGTCTTGTTGAATACGGACTTGACCCAGTTGGTGACAACGATACTCAAGTCATTCTTGAAAAGATAAGCCACTTCCTCAACGATGAGCATGAGCGTCTCATTAAGAAGCATGAAAATCTTGAAGGTCGTGAACTTGCTCAAACAATTTCAAGAGAACTTGATATTGGTCGTTTCTTAAAGAAAGCGGCTCAGTATTGGGATGGAGGATACGTATTTGCTTCGCTCATTGGAAATGGAGATTCGTTTATTTGTCGAGACCCTGCAGGAATTCGCCCTGCCTTTATGTATGTAAACGATGAAGTAGTAGCATGTGCATCAGAACGAGGTGCTCTAGCAAATGTGTTCAATGTTCACCCTGATGAAATCCAACAAGTCAAACCAGGACATGTTGTTGTTGTAAAACGCGACGGTACAATCGAGGATGTCGAGTTTACTAAGCCACTTGAACTTCGACAGTGTTCCTTTGAACGCATCTATTTTAGTCGTGGAAATGACCCGCTTATTTATACTCAACGAAAACGTCTCGGCGCAAACCTTGCACCACGAATCATGAGCGTACTTGGCGAGGATATTGAAAGGTCTTTCTTCAGTTACATTCCCAACACCGCAGAAACATGCTTCCTTGGTTTACTTGAAGCAGTTGGCGGTGCACTTCGTTGCATCGAAGCAGATGTCATCTGGGACAAAATTCAAGATGGCTCTGTAACAAGAGCCGATTTAACAAAGTTAAATCACACTCGGGTGCAAGCCGAATTAATTGCGCACAAGGATCAGCGACTTCGTACTTTTATTACGCATGATGCTGCAAGGCGAGACTTGGTGTCACATATTTATGATATCACTCGTGGGCTTATAGAAAAGGAAGATACACTCGTCGTTGTCGACGATTCGATTGTCCGCGGCACGACTTTGCGAGAATCCATTATTACAAGTTTATCGCAACTTAATCCTAAACGAATTGTAATTGTTAGTTCGGCTCCACCAATCATGTACCCTGATTGTTATGGAATTGATATGAGCCAAATCGGAAAGTTTATTGCATTTGAAGCAGCAATTTCACTTACAAAGGACGCGGGTAATGAATCGCTGTTTGATAAAATTGCTACAAAATGCAAAGAACAAGAGCAATTACATGTTTCAAAAATGCAAAACCAAGTGAAGCAACTGTACGAACAATTTTCGCTCAAAGAAATATCATGCAAAATTGCAGAACTTGTCAGACCAACCGATCTGAACTGGGATGGAAAACTTGATGTGGTTTACCAAGATGTTGAAGGGCTTCACGCTTCAATGCCTGCTTACACTGGTGACTGGTACTTCACAGGCAATTATCCGACAGCGGGTGGAAACTCTGTTGTCAATCGTGCCTATCTTAACTGGTTCGCTGGTGACGACGCAAAACGCGCGTATTAGTGTGACTGTCACTCTCGGTCAAAGCTCTATAAACATTTCTAGACCAATAGAATAATGAACGATAGTGACAGTCACTTTGGCAACATTCTGCCTTGCTCCTAATTGACTCCTTCAACAAACCACCGCTTGCCACGCTTTATTATCTTGTGCCCTTCTTTTCGAAGACGCTTTGCTTGTTCTTCCATGCCTCCTGGATATTTCGGATTAAGTTCGCCTTTTGCCTTTACTGTTCGCCACCATGGGGTAATCCGTTTTCTTCCTTGGTCTTCTTGTTCTTGTGCTGCGTGAGAAGAAACCCAAGCGAAGATGCCACTACAAAGAGGGCACGTACTAGTTGCGTTATTTTCTTTTGTAAGTTTCTCTCGCATTTGTGCAATGGTCATCACCTTGCCCTTGCGAACTTTTTTCATCTGCCCGTCAACTTGCAATGGTGAAGGGACAAGCATTCGATTGCCCAAATGCAATGCTCCCTTACCCTTTGGCTTAATTATTTTGGGAAGATCTTTCGAGTCACCTAATTTTTCTCGCCAACTCTTTTTTTTACGTGCCATGCACCAATAATAACATCAACTAGCTTTTGAAAAGTTGTTTTTATCCGTCGAAATTGCCATAACATTAATTTCCGTAGCAGCATTTATTGCTGCTTCTCTTACTGAGAATTTTTTCAAAGCAGAAATAAGTTCTTCTGGCTTATTGCGGATTCTAGAAGCTGTCTCTGCAATTCGTTCTGCAGTAGTCCACAGATCATTTCGCATCGTTTGCTCAAGCGCCTCTGCTAAATCAATACAAGTCCAATAATCAACTGTTGTTTCTAACATATCTTTTTGCCTTTCAATAGGTACCGCCCGTACATATCGGCACTAGTTTATCCAACGCTTGATTATGCAGAAGGGTTCTCAAAATTAGATGATTACAGTTATTTATTGATAGAAATTCATAATGCTAGTCCCATAACGGAGAATAATCAGCCTTCTGCCTAGTGAATAATCAGACCATCGTGATCAATCACCAAGTAGGATATACTCGTCTCTTATGTCTGCAAAACCGTTAAAAGAACTTATGCCAGATGTCTACGAAGAGTTGAGAAGGTTAGCAGAAGCATCAATGCGCCAAGAACGAGTTGGACATACACTGCAGGCAACTGCACTTGTAAATGAGATTTACTTACGTCTTGGACACCAAGAAGAAGCAAGGTGGCAAAGCAAGGCACATTTTTTCGCAGCAGCTTCTCAAGCAATTCGAAGAATTCTTATTGATCATGCAAGAAAGAAAAAGGCGGACAAACGTGGGGGAAACCGAGATAGAGTGCCACTACTTGATGATGCGGTTGGAATAGGGTTACAGTCAGAAGTAGAAATATTAAATTTAGACAATGCGCTTTGCGAATTAGAAGAGATTGACAAGATTGGAGTCAATTGACTAACATACGAACTGGTACAATTAATGGGGGCAGGTCACATGTTCTTTCCCATTAAAATCAGGATACTTCGACTACTAATAAAAGCGGAATAAGAAATGCGAATCCGCAAGAGTTTATTAATAGTGATTATCGGACCTTTTGCCATTAATAAGCCGATATAGAGGCGAGAGGGTTGCAAAATCAAGGTTTTTCTGGTCTAATCCGTCGTTTCACACCCTTTATTAGGTCTAGCAATCGATGGTCGATTGCTACTCAGGGTAAAGTTTTTCAGAATCGGTATTATTGTATGGCTCGATATCTAGGACCAAAAGTTAAACTCTCTCGACGTGTAGGTGTTCCAATTGCTGACATTCCAAAGCATACTGCCAAGAGACAACTTACTCCTCCCGGACCACATGGATTTCGTGGTCGTAGACTAAAGGATTACGGAGTTCGTCTTGTTGAAAAACAAAAACTTCGATATCACTACAACATCCTTGAAAAACAATTCCGCCGCTACGTTGCACAAGCAAGTCGTCTCCGCGGAAACACAGGTGAAGTATTACTTCAACTCCTTGAACAACGATTAGACAATGTGCTACGACGTGCAGGTTTCGTAAGAACAATTTGGGCAGCTAGGCAAATGGCTGTCCATGGTCACGTGCTTGTAAATGGCAGGAAAGTCGACCGCCCAAGTTTTGCTGTTTCTGCAGGCGATGTCATTACACTAAAACCTAAAGCTCACGATCTTGCACGTGCAAATATGGAAACACTTGCTGGACACATTGTTTCTGACTGGCTCAATGTCAATCCATCTGAGTTAACTTGCACTGTTGTAGCACATCCAACTGCTGATCAGATTCCATTTGATGTAAATACAAACTTAATCGTCGAATTTTACCGTTAATCAAATCACTAATTGATGACCTAGGATTTCTCTCACATGTTCAAGTTCCTCCGCAAGTACAGCGTCTGGATTCTCGGTTTTGGTGGGACACTGCTGCTCATTGCATTCCTTGCACCAAATGTAATTCAACAACTTGCTCAACGTGCGGGCTATTCTAGCGCAACCCAAGCAACCGTTGGTGACGGGGAGACAGTTGGCTTCAACGAATGGCAACAAAACGTCATGGAGTCGCAAATAATTGATCGACTTGGATCTAACATCCAAGGTGTTGGAAAACTTGAGTCACCTTCGCACTGGTTTCTGCTTACAAGAGAAGCGGATCAGGCTGGTTTTACTCCACCAATTCAAGCTGTTGCAATTGATGACCAAACGCTTTTGAATATTGCAGGAAATATTGGGACAAGACCAATAACTGTACTTGAGGCACTTGCACACTTACAAGGTGTTCAGAGATTAGCGAGAACATATCAATCAGCAGGAAGGTTCTCTGATAGAAGATTAAACAAATCAGCCGACGACTTACTCTCTTCGGTTGCAGTTGAAACAGTTGCCATCCCAGCAAAACCAGAAGACAACGGATCATTCTCTGATGAAGCTATGCAAGTGCAAATGGATAAATGGGGAGAAACTCCTAAGGGAGAGGGAGATCATGGCTTTGGCTATAAACTGCCAGATCGATTCAAGATTGAGTGGCTCCTCATTCCGTCTGATTCTATATCCGAAGCATCTAAAAAAAGTAAATCGTTTTCTTCTCGAGAACAAAGAAAATATTGGAGAAGAAATGAGAGTGACCCACGCTTTCCACCAATAGAATCTGGTTCAAAAATTCCAGATATTGTTTCAGAAACTTACTTGGGAACATTAACTGATAAAACTCGAACCGAGATATCTCGATCCACAACTGAACAATTAAGAAACCCAAGGCGCGGAATCGAAGAATTGAATGGCTTCTATGAACTACCTGAGAACTGGGATTCAACTCGACTTAATCTTGAAGACCTATCATCCTCATTACAAAACGAGTATCAAATTCCTCTTCCAGAATATGGTTCTGTTGCTACGTGGACTTCAGTCCAAGATGCAAACGAGATTCCAGTAATAGGAGAATTACAAGCCACAAATCTTGGAGATCTTCCAATTGATTTACAGACACTCGTTTCTGCTTCAAAAGAGTTTGACGGCAATAGCGTCTACCGAATCCAAGAGGGGCTGTCTAGCCAAGTCCTAGAGTCAAAAGATGGTGATTTGTTTGTGTTTAGAATAACTGACTCTGACCCATCACGAAAACCTAACGATATTTCAGATGTACGTGAATCAGTTGCCTATGACTTGGGAAGGATTGCTCGTTGGGACAATCTTCTAGCAGAAACGGACATTATTGAAAAAGACGCTCGCGAGAATGGGTTACTTGCTACCGCTCTCAATTTTAACTCCATCGTAAGTAAACCGACTCCAATATCTTTAGTTGACACTGGAGTCCCTGCAATTCTTGATCCTGCAACAGCTAGATCCCTAATGACACAAACAATTGTACAACGTCTGTCTGCTGGACAAGGCATTGAAGACATGTCTTCAACAATTCCATCCCTTGCAAACAATGACCCAGAAGTTGTGAAAGCAATTATTGAGCGTGCTTCTGGCTTACCAATTGATGTTCCAATCTCATCATTGCCTATTGATCAAAGAATTTTTGTAATCCCTTCCCACGAAAACATGGCTTTACTTTTGGTAAGAGTCACAGGAACAACACCTGCAAGTAGTGAACTGGCTAAGGAATTCTCAAGTGGAACTTCTAACATCCTCCCTTCGCTAATATCTTTTGAGGAATTGGGCGGAATTGAGAATATTACTGAAGCATTCTCCTTTGATTCTCTGGCTGACCGCCACAATTTTGAACGTGGTCGACAAGTTGCTGAAGAAAATACAGTAAATACTGTTAACTAACTTTTGAGCCAGAGGGCATCTCGCGGTCGCACCTAAGCACTGCAACGTCTTCTGCTTCTTCACCGTTTCGCCTAGTTGCTGCGATTACCATACCTTCGCTGAGTTCACCTCGAATCTTACGCGGCTCAAGGTTTGCAACAATGATAACTTGTGAACCCTCAAGTTCTTCAGGTGTATACCACTCTTTCATCCCTGCACATATTTGCCGGCCTTCTGGAGTTCCATCGTCAATTTGCAACTTTAAAAGTCGGTCAGCATCTGGATGCAACTCTGCTTTTGTAACAGTCACTACTCTCAAGTCCAATTTAGCAAAGTCATCGTACGCAATTTGTTTTAGGAATTCAGTCATAGTGTTGCAGTTTACTCGACACCAACAGCTTTAGCATCTCTATCACTAAGCATTCCACCGTCACTTCGTTCTCGTACTGTCCTATCACGCTTCCAAGAACGTTCACACATTGGTTCACTTCGTAGGTCAGTGACCTGAACCAAATCTGACCCATAAGAAACACGTGAAACTCCACATAAATCAGCATAATCAGATGAATCAAGCCAAGAAACTGAATCTGGTAATACTAACCCTGCATCAAGTGGATTGTCTATTCCCCGCTTTTTTGACTCCTCAAGTTCCTTAAGGGCTCTATCCCTAACCTGCATCACTTCGATCCATTTTTCATCTAAAACATATTCCGTTGATGAGAATGTTTGTTTATGAACACTTTCTGATTGCTCGCCATTCAATGCTATCCACGCTTCCCCAGCAGTATGCGGCATAAATGGGGCAAGCAAACGAATCAGTTTATCTGAGATCAATCTCATTGTTGAAGTTGTCAGCATTCTTCTTGGAGAGTCAACTGGGTCACAATAAAGCCGATCCTTAACTGCTGTTAAATAAATCGAAGATAGTGTTTCGTTGCAAAAATCATATAACGCTTGGTGTGCTGATCGGAATTCGTATTTTGAAAGTGCATCCTGTACCTTGTTTGACATCTTTGAAAGTTCACCTAGAACCCAACCATCAATTGAGGTTGGTGAGATTTCCTCATCTACATTATCGCTTACATTCCCTAGTAAAAACCGAAGTGTATTTCGAACCTTTCGATAACTTTCACCTGCTATTTCAAAGAATGACATATCTACTTTGATGTCGTTTTCATAAGAGAGTGAACTTACCCACCAACGGCAAACATCGGCGCCAAAATCCTTAAGTAGATCATCGACATCAAGGGCGTTCCCACCACTCTTACTCATTTTATGTCCGTTTTTGTCAACCATGAATCCGTGAGTTAGTACTGTCTTAAATGGCGACTGACCAGTTGTAGCAAGTGCAGGCAACATAGACAACTGGAACCAACCGCGATGTTGATCACTTCCTTCGAGGTACAAATCCATTGGATACCCCTGTCCACGTTGTTCCATAACTGCATACCATGATGTACCTGACTCAAACCAAACATCAAAAATGTCGTGCATTTTTTCTAATTTGGTCAGATCAACATTGTCTGGATTTTCCCAATGTGTCAACAGTACTTCAGGTGGTTGTGAAAACCAACTATCTGAACCATGTTCCTCAAATACCTTGGCAACAGCACGAACTGTTTCAGGGGTAAGCAAGACAGAGCCATCACTCTGAACAAACGCAGGTATTGGTAATCCCCAAGACCGTTGCCTTGACAGACACCAATCAGGTCTTGATTCAATCATTCCGCGCAATCGATTTTGTCCCCATGCAGGTACAAATCTAATGTTGTTTTCAGTTGCTTCTAAAGCAGAGTCACGAAGCGACTTTCCTGAATCTAGTTTGCCGTCTACAGCAACAAACCACTGTTCGGTCGAACGAAAAATAACAGGCGTCTTACTTCTCCAGTCATGTGGGTAACTGTGGGTATACAATGACAAGTGATATAAATGATTCGTTTCTTTCAATTTATTTACAACTACATCATTTGCATCCCAAACGCTAAGACCTGATAAAAATTCTGGAACTGTATCGTCGTATACACCATCTGCCTGAACGGGGCAGTAAATGTCTAGGTTGTTAGCAAGACCTACCATGTAATCGTCTGTGCCGTGTCCTGGTGCTGTGTGCACTAATCCTGTGCCATCCTCCAGGGTCACATGATCTCCGCTAATAATCGGACATGTTCGGTCACAATACACATGATCGTAAGACATTCCAACCAGAGCATCGCCTTTACATGTACCCAAAACTTCTGCTGTTACGTTAGTAATACCTGCAACTTTTTTTAGTAATTCACTTGCAACAACAGTAACTTTATCTCCAAGTCGTACTAAAGAATATTCAAATCTTGGTGATACAGTAATTGCCATATTTGCAACAAGTGTCCATGGTGTTGTTGTCCAAATTAGAAACGAGGGAACTTCGTCCAACGAAACTCCAAACGCTGTAGCCACGGTATCTTTGTCTACTGCATCAAAATAGACAAAAATCGACGGATCTTCTCGTTCGTAATATTCCAATTCTGCTTCAGCAAGTGCGGTTTCGTTTGCAATCGACCAATGTACTGGTTTTAGTTGGCGATACACTAAACCCGTTTCTACTAGATTGGCAAATACTTCAAGGACTGCAGCTTCATACTTAGGGTTCATTGTGAGGTATGGGTCGTCATAGTCAGCAAGGGTCAACAAATTTTTCATTTGCTTGGTTTGAAGCTTGACGTACTTTTCAGCATATTTTTTGCACTCTCGTCGAATTGCAATTCGCCTTACATCATCATCAAGTTCTTTAAGTTTTTCAATCTTGCCTGTCTCAACAAGATTCGTCATTACTTTATGTTCAATTGGAAGGCCATGGCAATCCCAACCAGGAGTAAATAAGCATTGTTTCCCTAGCATCAATTGTGTTCGGACTACAAAATCCTTCAAGACCTTATTCAAAAGATGGCCAACGTGAATTGAACCGTTAGCGTAAGGTGGCCCATCATGAAAAACAAATGGTTCAGCATCTTTGCAAGATTCTTGAATCTCTTTATATAGATCTGCTTTTTCCCAGCGCTTTACTGATTGCGGTTCATTTTGTGCAAGATTTCCCCTCATCGGGAATGTTGTTTGGGGTAAGTTCAGCGTTTTCTTGTAATTTGGTGTTGTTTGTGTCATCTGTTAAAATCAATGTTCGTGCAGAATACTCGATTCTACATCATTTTCGTGAGATTCATCATGCGAATGCAATGAAGAAATTCCCCATGCAATCGCAAGTCCAAGAATTAGTGCAAACGTCAGCCCAAATCTATCATGACCATGGAATTGTAATTCAGGAAGCAGATCACAGAGAGATATACAAAGAAACATACCTGCTGAAAAAGCAAGTGCAGCAGCAATTGCAGGATGACTTACGTCACCACCAATTTTAAATAGGATTACTCCAATAGGAACCCCTAACGCAAACAAGGTATTTGCCAGATGGGTTTTTGCTTTGTTCACTTTCGCGACACGCATCATTGCAATAAGCGTCAAGCCATCAAATGGTTTGTGCAAAATAATTGCAATAAAAACACCAAAAGCAATTTCAATTCCACCAGCACTCCATGATGCCGCCAACGCAATACCAGCAAGAACGCTGTGCGTAGTTAGACCACCATACGTTCCGATCCACGTCAATTGGTGTTCATGCCCACAAACTTGATTATGTTCTTGTCCTTCTTCTGTTATGTCATGACAATGCGATGGAAGAAAACGTTCAAGTAAAAAAATTGTAAGAAATCCACCAAGTAACCATAGCAACACGGTTTTTGTCTCACCATACTCTAGTGCTTCTGGCAACATATCTAGAACTGCGACACCCGCCATTACACCACCGATACAACTCATAGCCAGTTGCATCCGTTTGTGAGTAGGTGTTATGAGCAAAGGAACAAATCCACCGAGTAACGATGCAAGGACTATAAGGATGCAAAATAGATAGAGCATGATTAAGCAAAAAGGGTCATTATATCGGGATATATGTGGTAGTCACATCGATAAGATTCAATAGTCGTTCGAATAACTTCAGGTAACTCTTTGAAGGTGACTATCTAATGACTTAGAGAGTAGAATAAGAGTATGACGCAGGTAACGGCGGGCAAGAAGAAGAGTAAGGCCCCAAAAAACCCATGGTCGACACCAGCGATGCAACAGTATCGAGCGATTAAGGAAATACATCCAGAATGTGTCCTGTTCTTTCGAATGGGAGATTTCTATGAGATGTTCGATGAAGATGCTAGAACTGTTTCAAAGGCAATTGGATTAACGCTTACGCAAAGAGGAAACGGGCTAGACATGGCTGGAGTTCCTCACCACGCAGCTGATGGTTATTTGCGAAGAATAGTTGAACAGGGCTTCAGGGTTGCTGTATGCGAGCAACTTGAAGACCCCGCTCAAGCAAAGGGCGTAGTTAAACGTGGTGTGACCAGAGTAGTAACCCCAGGAACACTAGTTGACGAATCCTTACTCGATGAAACAAAAACTAACTTGCTAGGTGCAATGAGAAGTAACAGCAGAACTGTCTTTATCGCTACTGCTGAACTTTCAACCGGAACATTCGAATTACACCAATGTTCTATCAATCGCATTGGAGATACTCTTGAGCGACTTGGACTATCCGAAGTTATTATCGGTGAAGACGAAGACGCGCTCAAACGAGAAGCACAACGTTTTGGAGTATCTGTGACAATCCGCCAAGATTGGATGTTCGATATAAACGAAGGGTTGACATTATTAAATAAACAGTTTGGGGTTTCGTCTGTTGAGGGGTTTGGTCTAACAAATGAAGATCATAGAATTGGACCAGCAGGTGCACTTCTTGCATATTTAATTCAAACACAAGCAAGTGATTCTGAATTACCACACCTTCGCCCACCTATTATTAAACAAGAAACCGAATTTGTGTCACTTGATGCCACGACTATTCGCTCATTAGAAATCGAACAGACAATGAGGGGGGACTCATCTGAAGGGTCTCTGCTTTGGGTCATGCAACGGTGCAACACAGCAATGGGGAAACGATTACTGCGTCAGTGGTTGTGCGAACCTCTTGCCGACCGGACTTCTATCGAAGATCGCCAAACTGTTGTGTCTCAATTCATTGACAGCAACGAGATGATGAGAAACACTAAAGCAACGCTTGGTCAAGTGCAAGATGTTGCGCGTATCTCTGGCCGAATTTCCATGGGTCGAGTTACTCCTAGAGATATTGTTGCACTTGGTAAATCGATTGAAGTTTGTGGGGAACTTACAGTAGTACTTGATTCACCCGCAACAAAACATTTGCAAACAAAACTAGAAAACGTTTCTGAAACACTCGTTCCGCTTGGGCAATTAATTCAATCACAATGTATCGAAGCACCTCCAGCACACATGAGAGAGGGCGGGTTGTTTAAAGACGGTTTTGATTCTGAATTAGACGAAGCACGATCTCTTCAGAGAGATGCTGGAGCATGGCTTTCAAAATACCAAGCTGAACTAACTAAAACAACTGGAATAAATACACTTAAAGTTGGTTTCAATAAAGTATTCGGATATTACATTGAAGTATCTCATGCACAATCACCAAATGTTCCTGAAACGTTTACTCGTAAACAAACATTGAAAAATGCGGAGAGGTACATAACCCCTGACTTAAAGGATTTTGAAAACAAAGTTTTAAGTGCAGAAGAAAAAGCATTGAGAAGAGAACATGAACTTTTTACTCAACTTTGTTCTCAAATTTCCTCACACATATCTTCCATTTTATTTTTCTCTGACACAATCGCCGAATTAGATGTGCTTGTCTGTTTTGCTGAAACAGCACAATTGTTTGGATATATAAAACCACAACTTGTGGACATGCCGATTATAGAAATTAAAAATGGTCGCCATCCTGTGCTTGATCGGCTTCTTAAAGACAGATTTGTTCCAAATGATTGCACTCTTGAAAATAAAACACTTGCACTTATCACAGGACCAAATATGGCGGGCAAGTCAACATATATTCGACAAATTGCCTTAATAACACTGCTCGCACACACTGGCAGCTTTGTTCCAGCAACTTCAGCTACGGTGGGTATGGTCGATAGAATCTTCACAAGGGTTGGAGCTAGCGACGAGTTGCATGCAGGACAATCAACGTTTATGGTCGAGATGGTTGAAACGGCTAATATTCTTAACAATGCAACAAGTAAAAGCTTGGTAATCCTTGATGAAATCGGACGAGGTACCAGCACACTAGATGGGCTCTCACTTGCATGGGCAATTACAGAATCGCTCTCAAGTGTTGGTTGCCGTACTTTTTTTGCAACACACTATCACGAACTTACTACCCTAGCCGATCAGAATAATTCCATTACCAATTTGCATGTAACAGTTCGTGAGTGGAAGGACGAAATAGTTTTCTTATATGGGATAAAAGAAGGAAGAACCGATCGCAGTTACGGCATTCATGTTGCGAAGTTAGCTGGAGTTCCAAATGAAGTTGTTGATAGAGCGAATGAATTACTTGTAACGCTTTCAGTTCATTCTCAACAAGCAGGCCTTGAGAGCATCCAACACCAGCAGGCTCAGTTAAGTTTATTCACTGAATACTTACAAAGTCCGCTTGTCGACGAACTCAAAAATCTAGACATCAATACACTGTCACCCATAGAAGCATTTGAGTTGTTAAGGGAACTTTCTAACAGAGCAAACGAAAGAAGTTGAAGCCATTTGTAATAGGAGTAGTCACTCCTGCGCTATAAACTGCTGTGACAATAACACCGAGAAAATCGGTGTTAATCACCATGCTTATTTCGAAGTCTCCCACTTAATCGAAGCAGTAGTTGTATACGCTCAAATTCGTTCATCCAGTCCTGAATTGTTTCGTTAAGTTCGTTAGTGGGTATATCTATCCCCGGCAAGTCGCAAGCGGAACCTAGTTGTCTGGAAGCAATTGAGCGGTATCTTGAAAGAGTTTTATCACCAAAAACGGTAACTGATTCAAAATCTTCTGCCATAAAAATGACCGTTGGCACTCTATTGCCAGCGTTTATTTTAACTTTATCCGATAGTTCAATTGCCTCGTCACGATCAAGCCACCTAATGCTAATCTCTGGTGATTCTGATTCAATTGCTGAGAGTATTGGTCCCTGTGCTGAGCAATCACCGCACCAAACCCCTGAAATCACAATAACATTCATTTTACGTACAAAATTAGAAAGCAAATCACGTTGAGAATTGCTTAGTTTGACTTTATTGCCTACATCATGCCAAGGCGTGGCTCGGTCTCCAGCGCGTTCAAGATAAGTTTCGTATGTTGTCCCGAGTTCAAACCAGTGTTGCAAGTATTCTTTTGTTAATCCTGAGGACATAAGCTCAGTTTACTTTGCTTGTTGAAACAAAATAACCCTTTTCAAAATATCGTCACGATTTTCTCTTGTCTCGTTTGCATGTTTTATAGCTTTTTCATATGCGGGGGTTAATAGTTCCATCAAGAAGAAAGGATTTATGGTTGAGGTTGATGGGGACAAGGGCTCACCAACATAACCGCTGTTATTAGAAGATGAGACAGATTTTGATTTAAAATACGAAATCCGTCTGTCATATTCTTCAAGCAACTCTTTGCGAGAAGCAAGAAAAACATCTGCAACAGGAGCAAAAATAGCTGGAACTAATGAGAAGCTTGTAAGTTCGGGGGAAATTGGTTCAATATATGAAAGAGTTTTCGCTGCTTCGATTGGAACAATCTTGCCATCTCCATTTCCATCATCAGTGTACATTCTCTGCAATAAATCGAGTAGGAACATTCTCTCGCCTTCAAAACGAATTGACATATTACCGTTTAATTGTTGCAACTCTTTACTGAGTTCTTCCAATTGATCTGAAGAAAACAGGTAGGAGTATTGATCCAATATTTCGTTTAGTGTTGAGAATGTATGATTAAAAATAGAAAATGAAACGAGGTCGTTAATGAGTATTGGATGTTCGCGTGTATGAATTCCAATTGCAATCATAGATCCAATATCTTTAATGCAACGTGAAGCATATCCACTTGCTGCCGAATCCTTAGCATCAATAGATAGCAAACGAGCCATTTCGCGATAATGACCAAGGTGCGGAACAAGAATAGATGCTAGAAACCCGTTTTGTTGTTCTGCGTTTTGTTGTGATTCGTACTCGTCTGGCCACAAATTCTTGTCATCCTCACTAATTGTTCCATCGAGAATAAGCCCCACCCCGTGTTTAGATGCCCCAATGTGAATTGTCTCGATTGTCTTTGCGTGAGAATCTATCCAATCCCTATAGTGATTCCATCCTTCCTGATCAGGCAAAGTGGGTTTATCTATATCTTCATCAATGAATACAGTGTCTGGTTCAGGAAAGTTTTTCAATGAAATAGCTGCTTCTCTATACAGTGGCCAGGCTCGCTGGTCATCTGGTATTGCTGCAGCACTCTCATTCAATAATGCAACGTAATCCACAGAAATCGTAGCTACGCGGTTCATAGCGACTATAACCCAAACAGCGTAAATTGATACCAAGCAAATAAATGCAACAACTACCCATTTGAAAACTTTTCTCAACATCGAACAAGTATTATAGAAATAAAAGGACCGCGGGTCATTTAATTGCGAATATTTGCAAAAAGGACCGCGGGTCATTCTTTGGTAAGAGACCAACAGTGTTCTAATACTTCTCGAACACCCTCGCGGGTTGAGCCCGAACAGGCAATAACGCAGTCGAGTTGCAAACTGTTTGCTAATGATGTAACAACAGAATCGCGTTCTTCTGCAGGAATAAGATCAATCTTGTTCAAAACAACAATTTCATCCTTTGTTGCAAGTTCGTCTGAATACTTCTCAAGTTCATCTCGTATCGTCTTGTAGTTGGTTAATGGGTCGCTTCCGTCTATAGGCATAACATCAATCAAATGCAAGAGAGCACCAGTTCGTTCAATATGTTTTAGGAATCTGTGCCCAAGCCCAGCACCATCTGCAGCACCTTCTATTAATCCGGGGATGTCAGCCATAACCAGGCGGCGGTTCATGTCTAATTCAGCAATTCCTAAATGTGGTTGCAAAGTAGTAAACGGATAATCAGCAACTTTTGGTCTAGCAGCAGAAATCGCTGATAGAAGTGTTGACTTTCCAGCATTTGGCATTCCAACCAAGCCCACATCCGCAATCAACTTCAATTCAAGACGAAGTACATGCTCTTCGATTGGTTCTCCGTTGGTTGTTTCTCGAGGAGCTTGGTTGGTCGCCGACTTAAAGTGTTCATTGCCCCAGCCACCCTTTCCCCCCTTGGCTACAACAACTCGTTGATCGTGATCAGAAATATCTGCAAGCAAATCACCAGATTCTTCATCTGTTACCAAGGTTCCAAGAGGAACCTTAACGATACAATCCTCACCATTACCACCGTGCATCTGGCTACCCTTTCCCATCTCACCATGCTCAGCACGATAGTGAGGGCGATGAGTCAAAGACAGCAACGTATCTATGCTCCTGTCACCAACCAAAATAACATCACCACCATCCCCGCCATCCCCACCATTTGGTCCACCCTTGGGGATATATTTTTCTCGGCGAAAACTCATACAACCATCACCGCCCTTGCCACTTCTGACAAAGATTCTGGCTCTATCAACTAGCATATTGGTCTCGAGTGCTACTCTCAGTTCACAGCAGAAAACTGCGGAACTGATTCATCGCTTGGGACAATGTCTACAAAGCGACCACGAAAACGAACCGTTCCTGGTTCAGTTGCAAAAAGAGTATCGTCATTGCCTCGACGAACCATATAACCGGCTTTAAACTTCGTTCCACATTGACGAACGATAATTGAACCTGCTTTAGCAGCTTCGCCGCTATAGAGCTTAATACCGCGATATTGAGGATTCGAATCGCGTCCGTTGTTGGTTGAGCCACCGCTCTTCTTATGGGCCACTGCAATACTCCTTATTAACTTCTCGCAACACACGAGAGCCCCGTATTGTACCAATCCAGACAGACCGATTCAACCCCCTCATTAATTACCTAAAAATCCACTTCCTAGGAACAGCATCAATTCCAGTGTTGTCTCTTTCCTCTGTATTTAGACGACGTATACTTGTCCCACCGCCAACTGGTCTTTTTGGGAGTGGTTTTAGTGTAATCTGATTAACTCCACCATCAACAAACCAAGAAAGTTGTAACACGCGTCTTAACTTGCGTTCTTCTCCTGTAATCGGATGAATAACCTTAGCAGTGTCGCCACTTACCCCGCCAGCAAAGACCTGTATTTCTCGAACGTCCTCATTCTCGGCTTTCCAAATAACAAACGATCTGATGGCATTCTCTTCCCCCTGCAACAATGGACCACTAGAATCTGACTGAGGTATAAGAAGAGGATCGCCAAAAATCTCAAGTACATCAAGTTGAACGCGCCGAGGGACATTTTCACCATCTACAATAATGTCACCCTTGTCTGTTACGAGTTCAAAATTAGGAACCCAACGATGATCCTCATTTGTTTCATTAGTCACCTCGTACATCAACAACCAATATCCCTCTCCGCTATCGGTATCTCGATAGAAACGAAGATCTCCTGTCTCAAGTCGAAGTTGCCACCTGTCTGCGCGGTCAGTTGCCTTGGGATAAGCGTTTCCAATCTGAACAGCGGTGCCTATAACTAAAAGAGTGAAAGTCGTAATCAAATGCCGCATACATATTCTCCTAATCAGAACTACATTCTACAGTAGGATGAGTATTTGTGATGATTCTTGATAAGAATACGCATATTGAGGCCGCTACAGCTCTGCTTAAAAGCAAGAGTTTGGGTGAAGCCCTTATCCAAAACCTTCAATCAAAACCAAACAATGACTATTTTTTTGTTACCTCAAGCCAGAGCAATATAAAGCACTCTCTTCTTATAGTTAAAAACGCTGGGGCTACGGCTACTTTCATTGCAACAGAGCCATCAAAAAACACTGAAATTGACGAAATAAGCAAGTTGATTACCGAGGGTGTGCAAATTTTGGATGGGGGAAATACATCAGTTGCTCAAACCATCATGAAAAATAGCAATACAAAATTGGCAAGAGCTTTCTCAAAAGCGGGCTTCTCAACTCTAGCAACTTTGGTGTACCTGGAATCCAAAATCCCCAATAAAAGGGGACTAACTTATTCAGATAATATAGATTTCGTTTCTATGGAGAACAGAAGCGACAAAGCGCTTGGTTCTATCTTAAATCAAACTTACGAGAACTCATTGGACTGCCCAAAAATACATGGACTCAGATCAGTTGATGACATTATCGTCGGTCACCGGACAGCCGGAAACTACAATCCGAAACTCTGGACTATTGCAGAATTAGATAATAGGCATGCAGGAATATTGTTGCTAAACCCGTTGTCTGATTCGACTTCCGTAGAACTTGCATATATTGGTGTTGCTCCTTGGGCTCGAAACCACGGCGTTGCAGATGCCCTAGTGGATTACTGTTTCTACTTGGGGAGTGACTATGGTTTTTCAGAAGTAACTCTTGCGGTAGACGCTAATAATCGCCCTGCTTTGAACCTATATAAAAAATGGAATTTTCGCAAATCGACGACAAGGTTAACAATGATTCAGAAGTTGTCCACACTTTGTTGACAATTGTTGGAATCTTTATTTTCATTTTTTTATTATTGCTCGTTGACCTTAGAAAACACTGGACTTGCGCGCATTTTCTACACACCTATGAACAAGTAATCACCAAACACCACTTGCACAATTACTCTGTTTGGTTAGCATTAGCAGGTTGCTCAAGGACGAGCAAAAACCGAATCGTAATACCCTCTAACCAGGCAATTACTTCTAAGGGGCGGTCGTCGGACGGACCCATTTGAACAATCCTTTTTCCCATCGGTTGATAACTAATGACTCGTCCCACCCCTTCAACAATTGAACAGAAACTTAGAGAAGAGCTAAGTACAACAATTGGCAATCGGCCATACAGGATGTGGTTCACTAATACGACCGTTAAGTGCAACAATGACTCGGTTGATATTCTCGCAGCAACACCTCTCGCTGCAAGATGGATTAACGATAGATTTTCTACCCTAATTGAAGATGCTGCAAAAACCTGCTTTGGCAAAAACGTTCCTATTCGAATCACCGTCGACGAGAACAACCAACAAAAGTCCAATCATAAGACGCCAACTGCCACTCCTCCAAAACCAACTATTGCAAAAGCAAAAAGGCAATTTCTAAGTTTTGATAATTTTGTGGTTGGCTCTTGTAATCAACTTGCTTGTGCTGCTGCAAAACAAATAACCAATGAAGACGGAAGATCTATATCTCCACTTTTCATTCATGGTGCATGCGGTGTTGGGAAGACCCATCTTTTACAAGCAATAAGCAAACTTGCATCAAAAACTTCTGTTGGAAAAGTGCGATACGTTACAGCGGAACAGTTTACAAATGAGTTTATCGCTAGTTCTCGAAGTGGAGAGTTCAGTAGATTCAGAAATCGATATAGAAACCTAGATCTTCTTGCAATTGATGACGTTCACTTTGTAGCAAGTAAAATCAAAACCCAAGAAGAATTGCTACATACAATTGATGCGGCTGGTTTACGTGGTGCACGTCTCGTACTCGCTTCAGATGAAGATCCAAGGCATATTCGACGGCTTAACAGAGCGTTAGCCAATAGATTTGTAGCAGGCATGATTGCAGAAATACAACGCCCCGACCGTGATACAAGATGTAACATAATCCAACAACTTACACAAAAATGTGGGATTGAACTCACTCAGGGTGCAATCGACCGGTTAGCAAGCCAAGCGGTTGGTTCGATACGAGAGATAGAGGGCACTGTTACTCAACTTAGAGCAACTGCGAATTTGTTAATGCAAAACGCAAATACTCCTGTTGGAATCGATACTGTTGAGCGGTTGTTAAGAGCTACACCCCCAACATCACACCCAATCAAAATGTTGGATATTATTGATTCAGTATGTACAAGATCTAACGTTTCAATACATGACCTAAGGGGAAAATCAAGATCCTCACGCATTGTTATTTGGAGAAGCATCGCCTCTTATCTTGGTCGTAAACTTACATCATTAAGTTATCCTGAACTTGCAACTTCACTGGGACGCAAAAACCACTCGACAGTTCACGCTGCTGTCAAAAGGATTGACAGTTTACTTTCCTCTCAAAATTGCACCGTTCAGATTGGAGAGGGAACAATTAACCTCAAAGAAACATTAGACCAACTAACTTGGTCAATTAGATTACGAGCTAATGACAATTCTGCTTCCAAACCACATTCACGAAAGGAATCAGTTGTGGGATAAGGGGCTAGGAGAAGCGGTCGAACGGATGTGACCGCTTTTCCAAACCCCTGCTTCCATTAGACGGCAGTCAGAAATCAAAAAACACAGAATAAAAGCAAATTTGTTGCTACAATCAGTCCATGCGCTTGCTTACTTTCATCCTTTCGTGTGCAACAACTAGTTGTTGTTTCGCCTCAATGGGCAGTGACTATTCTGATGCTGCTTTAAGGCAACTTCGTAATGCAACAAAGTTTCAACGAAACGGACAACATATTCTAAATCTTTCTGCGCTAAGAACTCTACGAGACAAAGATCTCCGACCACTCTTTCTACAATTTACCCAACATTCTGACTGGACGGTACAGGTTCACGCAGTTCTTGGTCTTGCAGAACTAAGCGAAGAGCAAGTTGTCGACCCTTGGATTATTCAACAAATATCACCTCCAGCAAGGGAACATTCGATTGCTCAGGCATTAGATGATGGTCTTATGAAACAAGATCAAATGGAAGCACTACTTGAATGGTCTCTTCTTGAAGAAAATCCAAAGTTATTATTGATTGCCGATTTGCAATTGCTTGGTGTTGAACCCAAACATGAAATGTTAAAAGGACTTGCTAATACTACTGATTTGAGTGTAGCAATGTTTGCAGCCATTCTTTCAAAAGATCGCGAGATTATCGATGACACTACGATGCGGCTAAGGAGGGCTTCAAGTTCTGAGAGGATGAAATCATTGCTCAGAACTTTACAATTAATTCGACAGTACAAAACAGATAATTCGAAAGAGTGGGTGTTATCGTTTTTTGAAAACCATTCTTTGAATTTAACTGAACGAGAGCGTAGCAAATTGTTATACACACTCCTAACTTTAGATAAAACAAAAGGCCTTGAGAGTTGGAACACCGCATTCCCTAAAAGCCCAGACAGATTTGACCAAGTTGAAAACCTGTTACTATTATTAGAATCTGGTGTAACACCGACGTCTAAAATCATCGAACGGCTTGAAATTGACACAAGCGACCCACTTCTGGGTCCCATGGTTCGTTCGGGCAATGTCACAAAGGACCAATCTCTTGTTACCAATGAAGACATCAAATCATTGATAGAACTTGTTGAACAGGGACACCGAAAGTCAATAGAATTCGCTTTTCGAGCAGCAAGAATCCGTCTATCAAACCAACAGGCAATTTCTTTCTACAAGGAACTTAGTGCTTTACCAGAAGATTCAAGCCCTAATAGGAAAGAAGTTACAGTTCTAGCGTTTGAAAATCTTATCGACTCTGATCCAACTTCGGCATGGGAAATATTAAGCAGCGTTAAGGATGATAGTGAACATCAAGAACTGTTATTGTTTGCTGCACTTCAAATCTCTGGAGAGACGGCTACGGATGAAGCATCAAAACTACGCAGAATTGGGGTGAACAAAGCTGATGTCATGACGCTTCTTCTAATATCACGTGGATCGAATCCACTTAAGGAAGTAGACCTGAGGAACCTAGGAAGAATAGCAGCAGGTGGAGGGCATGTATCTCCATCTTTTGAAACCCAAGCGGCTTGGCTTTATCTAAAACGAATGGGTCTTACTGATAAGGCACTGACCGCAGTCAGTGAAAATTAGTGTCATCAAATATACCACTTAGTTGCGCTGATATTACTGACCGCGAAATACGCGCAGCAACCGATGCGCTTAGATGCGAGCAACAAGCACTTGGACCATGGACTTCACGTTTTGAAAAATCAGTCGCCCAACATGCTGGAAGCAACTTTGGTATTGCTACAAACTCATCACACAGTGCATTGCATATCATCCTAGAATCGCTGGGGATTGAAAAAGGAGATGAGGTTGTCATCCCTGCATTTTCATTTCCAGCAATTGCTGTTACGGTTTTGCAGCTTGGTGCTACACCTATATTTGCGGACTGTGACCCACGTACACTAAACATGGATAGCAATGATGTCTCATCAAAAATTACCGATAACACCAAGGCTGTTATCGCATCTCACACATTTGGTAATCCATCTGGAATAGATTCTATTACTCGTTTAGCCCAAGAAAAAGAAATCACTCTAATTGAAGACGCTGGACAAGCTATTGGTAGCCAACTCCACAAACGTAAAGTAGGGACGTTTGGACGTGCTGCAATTTTTGCTTTTCATTCAACCACCCAATTAACTTGTATTGAGGGTGGTGTGATAGTTACTGATGACGATTCGTTGGCAAATCAATGTCTACTAAAACGCAATCATGGCTTTGTAAGCGATCCTACTGTTGCTACTGACGAACTTCATCGTGTTCGGACAGAAGATCTCATGTTATCAACTGGCTATGGATACCGACTAAGCGAAGTACACGCAGCTGTCGGTGCGGTCCAGATGAAACGAATTGACGAAATAATGCAAAGAAGAAATATCGTTGCTCAGTGGTATACACAAAAACTAGGCGGTATTGCAGATATCATGTGCCCAACGATAGATGATAGTGTGAAAATGAGTTGGGATGGATATGTCATCCGATTGGACGATCGCTTCTCAAGAGAAGATCGAGACGAGGTGATTCGCGGATTACATCGCCATGAAATTGGAGCTGCTGATTTTTTCCAGTCAATCCCTTCCATTCCTCTGTTTAAAGAATTCTGCCAAAATGAATCTGAGTGTCCGGTTGCTTCCTCAGTTTCTAAGAGAACAATTGCCCTACCATTCTATACATCGATGACAAGAAAAGAGGTTGACATTGTTGGACAAACCCTTGAACTCATGCTGGCGAGGGGAACATTTTCTGATATCTAATTCTTCTTGGAGAATTCAACTTCTTCAGATTTTGACACATGAACGATAGGGATTTCAGAAACACGTTCTTCTGTTCGTAATATTTCATGAAGCACTTTTATTTTACGTGTTTCATCAAGCGAGTCGATGGTTTGTTTTGCGATGTTGTAATCCATCTTCAGGATTCGTTCTGCTTCTTCCCTAGGTCCTCTATTTGAAACTTTTTCTTCTCTAGCACTTGCCCCATGACGCCTATTAACTATAAAACCTACTGACAAAATCGCTAACAAAGTAAAAATAAGTACTGCATGTTTTGCGTAAGATTCTTCTGCCTGAATCGAACTGCCAACTGCAGGGCCGTCTTCTATAACCTGCACACTTACTATAGCATTTGGTGCCACTCCCTTTACAATTTGCTTAATGGACTCCAAAACAGGCGAGTTGCCTCCAATTTGATTACCTCTTTTAACTACCCATGAATTCGGAATTGAAACGCGTACTTTTGTCTTCTCATCATTACGCAGTGGTATTTGTACCAGATTACTAGATGTTTTATGTACAGAAACAGTTGCAACAGCCAAACCAATTTCGTCCTCAATTTTCTCCTTTAGTACTGCGGATTTACTCGTCTTGGATATTTCGTTTGGATTTTCAAAAACAGATCCAGTTAAATTGTTTACTACCATCACATGATCTGGAAGTATCCCGATTGCTAATCCGGAAACAATTCTACGAATTGAATCTACAGTTTCTATTGGAAATTTTATATCGCTTGGAGTAATCGAAACACAAGCAGTCATCTGCTGTTTTGTAATATTAACTTGATCGTCACCTATACCGCTTAGAACAACTGTGGCCGATTCAATACCTCTTATGTCTTGAATCAAATTTGCAATTTCAATTTGTCGATTTATTCGAACTTTATCTTGTCTATCAACAGAGGTATTGTGAAAAATCGACTGCCAAGCATCATTCTCTTCAAAAGTGTCATCTTCTTCCAATACTACGTGAAACCCTGATTCAGTTTTGTCGCCTGCTGGTAATTGAGTGTAAAGAAACCAAAACATCACTCCAGTGATACAGAAAAGACAAACAATTAAGATATTTTTTAGTAATCCAACTTTCAATGGTTCACCATGGGGGTAATTGAATAAGTAGTTGTGGTTGGGTCTATCACGAAACATCCTATCCGCGTCTACAAATAGATTGCAAGCAGACACTAACGCAGCGCATCCATGCGCAGTTTGTTATTCATCGTCTATATGCTTCGAATTACTGGTGTTATTTTGCTGGTTTTGCCCATGTCGCCTTGTGAGGGTAACAATAACAATAAAAAGAATTAATGGAATAATAAGCGTGACCGTTGTCAAAACAGAATCACTTCCTGCGAACTTTTCGTTAAGTACAATCTCTTCTGAAACCTCTCCAGATGGCCAACCTATATCCAGTACTGTAGTCCTCCCGTTTCTCTCAACCCCAACTACAGTTAATCCGTCTGGCGAAGGGACAACTCCCCATCTCCCCCTTGGTACTTTAAAGGTTGCTATTCCTATCGGTCCCGATTGCTGCAAACCAATTATTGATGCATTTTTTTCGTTTTTAGTTATTAAGAGGGGCCAATCATCATTAACAATAAAATCAACCAATTGATCTTCTAATTCAATTATATCCCCCCCTCTCCATTTCCCGTCTTGAAGATACCAAACAGAAACTTCGTTTTCTTCTGGGGAGGCGGCTATGAGTTTCCCGTTAAGAGAAGCAACGTGAGCGTCAGGTTTTTCCAGAGTTGGAAGTTGGATTAATTTGTTGCCAATATACCTATACAAATCGAGGTTCAAACCACCGAAAGCAATTATTGGCTGTTCATCAATTAGAACTAAATCTGTCGGCCTCTGATCTGACTCAAGAAATGAAACAAGTTGTGCACGATGCCTAGAAGGAGACCCTGAGGTAGTTCCTGTATGTCGAACTGCGCGTTTAACCTTATACAATTCAACCCCTGACCCATCTTCCACAAACCAAATGTTGTTTTCGCCTACTACAAGTGCTTCTGGTCTGGACATTAGTGGCTGAATTACCCAATACCCGTTTGTCGTTTCCCTTGAACAAAGTTCATGCTCATTACCAATTGCATCTGGAGGTCGGTCACCAACAAACCAAACACTTTCCTCAGTTCCGTCTGCAGTAATTGGCTGGAGAGACAATAAACACCCAGCGATTAATCCAATCACTTTGATTCCTCAACTATCACTTCTGGCTTAAGTGCTTTTGTTAGATAATCCAAATCTAACACCTGTTCCATTGGCTCTTCATCAACAATAGTAGATAGTGTTGAAAACACAATTTTAATTTCAGCATTTCCTTGCTTTTCATCCAAATCAATCAAACCGCCAGTGATTGGCCAGTGCAACTCATGTTTATTTTCAATTTCCACACGCACCTCTCTTCGATGAATAGCGGTTGATTTTTCTTCGCCTTCAATCAAAGTAATCACCAAAGGGCGATTAGTTGCTCGGTCAAAAGTGGCCTCCCATAATCTCCCTTTTTCATCCCACAACGAAACAACACCATCCTTAATGTGTAAATCTCCTTCTGGAAGAGGAGAGAGCCCAAGAAGAATCAGGGCAACCTGAACATCAGAGAAAATTTTTGTCTTATCCCCTATGGTTAATATTGTTTCATCTCCGGTTAAATCAAAAAACCAGAAGTGCTGGTTTTCTCCTCCAAACCAGAGGATTAATTCGCCAAGTTTTGAAATACGAAAGGAAATTGCGTTTCCGTTCTTCCAAAAATCAAGGTCACCCTGCTCCATGTGCTTACCGCTATCATCTGACCATCTAAACTCAACCACCCCTCTTCCTACAAGTTTTGTGAACTTTGCAGTACGTTCTTCTTGAGATACTCTCACCTGATTTGGAGTCATATCCACCTTTATGACATCACTTTCACCATTTGGAGCACAGTTAGATATAAATATAAAAACACAAAACAAAAACCGCACTACAAACCACCTTGGAGTATTTCACTTAACTGATCTGAAAGGTCTTGTATTTCGCCTTCTTCAATCCCCGGATTCTTAACTTTTACTGGTTCTCCATCGATTCCCCTAAATTGAAGGAGCCATAGTTCACCATCTTCATAATCTTCTCGACCAATAAGTTTCAATTTACGTTTTCTAAGCAATACTAGAGCCAAAATGTATCGAAAAGCTATTCTTTGGGGCTTATCATCACTTTCAAGCCGTTCGAAAAGATCCACTAGAACTTCGTCATCTATGACGATATCGGGTTTTTTGCCCTGTTCAGCGACGATATACTTCCAATGGCTAAATAATCGCGGGGGTCTACTCCCTTTTTCCCAAGCCGCCTGTGAATAATCAAACCTATCAAACCCTTCATCCTCTTCACGTTCACATAGGGCTGCTATCGCTTGGGTGTTTGGAGCAAGAGGATCACCTGTTAAATGACATACACCAGTGGGTCTTGAGACACCTTGTGAATTTCCGAATCGTGACATAGTGAGAATCCTACGTTATCCGCGTATAATTTGAGCACATGACTTGGACTATTTTTGGATATGAAGTTTTTGAGACAGCTATTGAGTTATTAATCATCTGGATTATTATCTTTTATGCGTTCAGGTTTTTACAAGGAACTAGGGGCGGAGGGGTCATTAGGGGGCTCGTCATATTGCTCCTACCACTTTGGCTTCTCCAGATGCTTGCTGGATGGATGGGACATTTTGAGCGATTAGATTTTTTCGCAGATCAATTTTTGACTGGTTTCTTTTTATTACTTATTATTATTTTCCAACCAGAACTTCGTCAAGCAGCGGTTCGAGTAAGCCAGTCAGGACTCTTTGCACGATTTAGAAATCAATCTTCTGTTGGAGGATCAACAATTACTGCGGTTGCTGATGCTTCCAATTTCTTAAGTAGAAATCAATTTGGTGGTCTCATTGCAATCGAACGAGAGAACAGTACTAATGATCACGTCATCGGTGGGCAGGAACTTGATGCAGAGGTAAGTTCTCAACTATTACAGTCAATTTTTTGGCCAAACAATCCCCTACACGATCTTGGGCTTATTATTAATAGCGATAGAATTAAAAAAGCAAGTGTGCAATTCCCTCTTGCAGATGAATCAGCAATGCTTTCATCTGTACTAGGTTCTCGCCATAGAGCGGGTGTTGGGTTATCAATGAGATGCGATGCCCTAGTTGTAATCATTAGTGAACAAACAGGACGTATTTCATTTGCTGATCATGGTGAATTAGTCACTGTTGATCGAGACGATTTAGAATCTGAGCTTGCAAAACGCCTTCAACAAGAACAAGATAACACTGCTCAAGAGCAAGCATCTTCTGATGATGTTGCCGCAACATCTGCAACAACGGAGTCATCGGAATGAAACGCAAAGACGACACGATTGCAATTCTATTTATTACAGCACTTACAATTGTTGTTTGGTTTTGGGCTGCTGGAAAGACAAAGCACTCATCAAGTGAAGCGACAATCCTTCATTTTAAAGCACCTGAGGGATCAAATACCACCATCACACCTAATTCGCAGTCGATAGTTTTAACTTTTTCTGGTCCAAGAGCAGCTGTCAACGCTGCAAAAGAAGCATGTGTTGGTGGCCTTAATTTTTCCCTTGCTCTTCCAGATGGGGAACAAGATATTGTCGATTTGGTTTCTAAAATAAACCAACTCGACAAAATCAAGGATACAGGAGCAGCAGTAACAGCTATAAACCCTACTTCAATTAAACTCAATGTGCAGACCATCGATCTAGTTGAGGCATCAGTTGATCCAATTATCCCAAATGTAACAGTCAGCGGTGATGTTACGGTAGATCCTGCAACTGTAACTCTTAGAATACCAAAAGAACTTCGGAAAAATTTACCTGATGCAATTACCGTAACCGCAATGGTAAGCGATACAGCGGTAGAATTATTACAACCCGGAATAGTACACACAAGAAGCGCTATTATTCAACTACCCGAACAACTTGATTCGGAAAATATATTAGTTGAACCAAGCAGAGTGTCGGTAACTTTTAAAATTCAGTCGAAAACAGAAAAGGCAGATCTTCAACAAGTTAGAATTTTACTTGCGGGTCCTCCAGAGGATTATTCTGAGTACTCAGTAGTCCTACCAAGAAAAGTAATAACTGGTGTCTCTGTTGAAGCAGATGCAGATATTATCGATGGTATTAAATCTGGAAACGTTAAAGTTTTTGCTATTCTTCGTCTTGCTTCTAGTGATATGGAACAGAAAATTACTTCTAAAACCATCACGACCTTCCTAGCAATTACTGAGGATGGCTTAGGTCATGAACTTACAACTACTGTCGAAGATCCTTCGTCTCTAAACGTCGAGTTAACAATTGAACCAATTGTTCTACAAACTCAATAGTTAAATCATCCCCAAGCGGCAAATTAAACCAACAAAACCTGAATATTCACAGTTTTGTTATTGCCATAAACGACCTCTGCAAAAATAACAGAACTACCTATTACTCGAATATCATTTGAGTTATTAATCCGCTATTTGAAAAAATATTCGACTCTGAAAGCCAAGCAAGTCCAAGTAATATTAAGACAATTTAGTTATTCTCGACACTAACACTAATTTTTAAAAAAACTTTGACAATTAATTGTTTACGACCAACGGCTAGCAAACCATGCTTTTTTGCCTCGTTTAAGCAGTATTGTTGCGTCGTGGAGAAGGTCATCCGTTGTTAGGATTCGATTAATTGCCTCTTCACCTATAACTTTTTCTCCGTTAATCGCAACCGAACCGCTTTTCAAAAACTCTCTTGCTTCCCGTTTACTTTTGCAAAGTTCTGTTTGTGGCAACAGTTCAACAAGGGAAGCGGCATTACTTCCAAGAGAACCCTTTGAAAAATCACCACTTGGAACTTCTGAAAACACTTCTGACAACATATTTGAGTCAAGCGATTTAATATCGCCACCAAAGAGCGCGTTTGCTGCATCGTTACACTTAGTTACATTTTCACTTCCATGAAACAACTCTGTCATTGAATCAGCCAGTGCCTTCTGTGCTGCACGTTGATGTGGAACATCTGCATGTTCTTTTTCAATTTCTTCAATAGTTGCTTGATCCAAAAAAGTAAACCAGCGTAAAAATTTCCCTGCATCTTCGTCAGCTGTATTTAACCAATATTGATGGAAAGCATACGGGCTTGTCCTTTCTTCTGTGAGCCAAATCGCGCCTTTTTCTGTCTTGCCAATCTTGCTTCCATCGGTTGCTGTAACAAGTGGATTGGTAATTCCAGCACCCCTAAATTGGTCTTCAGGTGATTTAATCATGTCTCTGCGAATTAAATCAATACCAGCAACAATATTCCCATATTGGTCACTCCCCGCAATTTGAATTGTGCAATCCATTTCCCTTCGCAAATGAAGAAAATCGTATGCTTGCAAAATCATGTAACTAAACTCAGTGTAAGAAATCCCTTGTTCGCGATTGTTCAAGCGATCCTTAACCGAATCTTTTTGAATCATTGTGTTCACAGAAAAAAACTTGCCAACATCACGTAGAACATCTATGAATCCAAGTTCACATAACCAGTCCGCGTTATTAACAATGACTGCAGCGTTCTCGCCTTCAAAGTCTAGAACCTTAGAAAAAGAACGTAGTTGACCTTCAATATTTTTTTCTACTTGATCTTTTGATAAGAGTTGGCGCTCAGCATCTTTCCCAGAAGGGTCGCCAATCAGACCAGTGCCTCCACCCATAAGAACAATTGGCTTGTGACCCGCCAATTGCCAATGCCTAAGCATTTTAATTGGCATGTAGTTCCCTATCGTGAGTGCATCCTTGGTTGGGTCAAATCCACAATACGCAATTCTACTTCCAGATGACAGATGTTCTTGCAGTTCATCCCCGCCAGTTGTTTGGTGAAGTAGACCCCGCCAGTTGAGTTCATCTAAAAATTGCATGTGGGCAGTTTACAGCCAAGAAGCGACTTCGTTACGTGTTTGTTTTCGATTCAGGTAAATCAAAAGAAATACAGGCAATACAAGGTAAAGTGGGGTTGAAATCACAATTTGTGCGAGGAACATACCCTGTACTTCAGTATTTTGTTTTACTAGATCCATCCTAGGAGCCCAATTGGCTATTGCAGCAGCTATTGTAAATAGGATATACAACACCGACCATACGAACAGAATCATTCTCGCTTTTGGAGCGCGTTGTAGCAAAGCCATACCAGACCCCGCAAGCACAATAGAAAAGACAATATTCGACAATGTGACTGTAGTTGTAATCCATTCTGGTGGTTTAGTTGCCTTGAGCTGTATCTTTAGTCCTTCGCTGAGTTCACCATCCCCAAACGGAATCGCAGTGTGTAGTTGCTCTATTTCGGCCATTCCAGTAAGGGCAAGGCATCCACCAAAGAGAGAAAGCCCACCAACAATAATACAACAAGCACCCACGGTTGTTGGCCAAGTCGCTGAATATTGTACGCCTTCATTCAAAACTGTCGAAGGAACCTTGCGTTATTTTCAAAAAGCCAGCGAATGTCTTGGATTCCGTACTTAATCATTGCAACCCGTTCGATACCTATGCCAAACGCAAACCCCTGCCACTTCTCGTTGTCGTACCCAACTTGTTCAAAAACATTTGGATCAACCAAACCACACCCACCAATTTCAACCCACTGCCATTTTCCTTTGATTTTCATCTTCATGTCTACTTCAGCGGATGGCTCAGTAAACGGGAAAAAACTTGGGCGAAAACGTACTTCGGCTTCTTCTCCAAAATAGGATTTTGCAAACTGGAAGAGAGTCGTTTTAAGGTCGACCATGGATACTTTCGGAGCTACAAGCAATCCCTCACATTGGTGAAACATACTGAAGTGTGTAGCATCATGTGTGTCTGGTCTATAGACACGTCCCACCGCAATAATCTTGATGGGCGGAGGGGTTGATTCCATTACACGGATTTGAACAGTTGAAGTTTGGCTGCGAAGCATTCGATCGGCACCCATATAAAAGTTGTCGATTGGATCTCGCGCAGGATGATCTTCTGGAATATTCAAAGCATTGAAGTTGTGATGTTCATCTTCCACTTCTGGGCCATACGCAACTGAAAAACCCATGCGACTAAATACTTCAGTAATACCATCAATCGTCTTAGTGATGATGTGCCGGCGACCCTGCGCTACATCTTTACCCGGCTCTGTAACATCCATTGGAGGACGAGAGGTGATGCTGCCTACTAGTTCGCTTTTACGGACATCAAACGCATTCTCAATCGCATTCTTTACTTCATTAAGGCGTTTGCCCACTGCTGGCTTGTCTTCCTTAGAAACGTCTTTCAAAAGAGGCATAACCCTCTTTAAGCGTCCTTTTGAGCCAAGATAAGAAACACGCCACGACTCTAAGGCATCAATTGAGTCAACTGAAGCTATTTCTCCAATCGCATCATCTTGCAATTTGTCAAGTGTTTCAAGCATATTGGCATGATACGCTAAAGGGGACACCCACAGCAAGGACATTTCGACGTGACTGTCACAAAGAGCGAGTCCTTGAGCGACAGTGACTGTCACTAGAAATCCGAGCGTTAATTGACCGCGGGTCAATTAATTCCACGTGACTGTCACAAAGAGCGAGTCCTCGAGCGACAGTGACTGTCACTAGAAATTACTCTTCTGTTTTCTCTACCTCATCACTTGATGTTTCATCGGCTTCTTGGATTTCATCTCCTTCTTGAGATTCCTCAACCTCTGTTGCTTCTTCTGATGTTTCAACAACTTCTTCTGCAACCGCTTCGTCGATGACTTCCTCTGCCGCTTCGTCGACGACTTCCTCTGCCGCTTCATCGATGACTTCCTCTGCCGCTTCGTCGACGACTTCCTCTGCCGCTTCATCGACGACTTCCTCTGCCGCTTCATCAACAACTTGGTCTTCTACTGCTTCTGGAGTTGCAGAAATAAGAACTTTGGCAGAAAAATCACGTCGGCGTTGTTTTTGAGTACGTCTACGAGAATCATTACCGCCAATTTGAGGACCCTCTTCCTCACCAACGAGTTGCAAAATAACTAAATCAGTTCCATCGCCTAAACGGCGTTTGTCGATCTTGACGATTCTCGTATATCCACCATCACGATCAGCAAACTTTGGGGCAATTACTGCCATGATATGTTGAACCAATCTTGGTGCTTTCCTTACCTCACCATATCTATTAAATTCAATATCGTTCTCGCTTGGCAAATCAAAATGATCGTTCGTTTTTGCCGAATCGGGTACATTCGGATCTGCTACCCATGAATGGATCTTACGGTCATTGATTAATTGTTCAATGCGTCTTCTGGAATTTAATCCACCGCGCTTTGCAATTGTTATGATCTTTTCAACAAACGGCTGAACTGCCTTCGCCTTAGGCATAGTAGTTTCAATTTGACCGTGTTCGAAAAGTCCAGCAGCTAGATTTCGAAGCATTGCTGTACGATGTTCGCTATCTCTGCATAATTGTTTTCCATGAATTCTATGTCGCATGGTCGTACTCCTTCACAAGACGTAAGCTAACGTCTTGATTATTCATCCTCTTCAAATGAGCCGATTACTTCGTCTCTTGGGTCTTCAGTTTGTGTATCAGTTAACTCGTATGTGCTTGCGTTAAACTCAGCTGAATCACTATTATCATCGTCTCCTTCGTAAGCTGGTGGAAGTTCAACACTACCGTCAACACCAGCTGGCATTTGTATGCCTAGGGTTAACCCTAGATCATCAAGTTTTCGTTTAATCTCTCGGAGTGATGTTCTCCCAAATGCTCTTAATGAAAGAAGTTCTCTGTCATTTAATGATACCAACTGGGCAACTTTCTTTATATTTGCTAACTCAAGACAATTAGATGAGCGAACAGTGAGATCCAAATCAGAGATTGACATTTCTAGTTTACGAATCAGGTTTTCATCTACTGCCGCAGCGGCTGCTGCTTCTAAACTAACTACCTTGGTGCCAAGTGAATCAAACTGCACAAATGCGTTTAGGTGTTTTCGCAAGATTTTTGCTGACTCAACTAAACACATTTCTGGGCTAATTGTGCCATTAGTCCAAATGTCAATAATTAAACGATCAAAGTTTGTTTGTTGCCCAACTCTAGTATTTTCTACTCGATATCGAACACGTTGTACTGGGCTGAAGAGTGCGTCAATTGGAAGTTCGCCAATTATTTGCTCATCTTTAGTTGCGTATTGCTCAGCAGCAGGAACATAACCTCGACCTCGCTCGACTGTGAGTTCCATTTCAAAATCGATTTTATCGGTAAGAGTTGCAATAACGTGATCTGGGTTATAAACGTTTACCGAAGCGTCTGTCTCAATTAAATCAGCAGTTACCTCACCAGGACCAGAAGCTGATAACCGAAGAACTTTTGGCTCATCGGACTCTGAATCAATCACTAGACCCTTAATATTTAAGACAATATCAACCATATCTTGCTTCACGCCTTCAATAGTGCAAAACTCGTGGTCAGCACCTTTTACGCGAATTGATGTAATTGCAGAACCCTCGATTGTACTAAGCAAAACTCTCCTTAGAGAGTTTCCGATGGTAGTTCCAAAACCACGTTCAAATGGTTCCACAATAAAACGACCGAATGTTTCGGTTGATGATTTTTCTTCGAGAATAACACTCGCTGGAAGTTCTAATCCTCGCCATTTTACATGCATCATTTTCTAATCCTTACTTTACCTTCGGCAGTGGCTTTAAGCCAATAAACGCCTTTGTGGAATCGGATCGTAGTGGCCTGCCGAGTACCATCACGCCCATCTCCATGGCGTACATATATTATTTAGACACGTCTCTGTTTCTTAGGACGACATCCATTGTGCGGAATTGGAGTGTGGTCTTCAACTGCAGTGATTTGTAAACCGTTTTGTTCCAAACTAGTAATTGCAGAATCACGACCGCTTCCGGGTCCTTTAACGCGAATTTCAACTTCGGTTACTCCCATGCGTTGACCTTTAAGAGCAACCTTCTCTGCAGCACGAGCCGCAGCAAATGGTGTTGCTTTTCGTGCACCCTTGAATCCAACTGTGCCAGCAGAGTCCCAACAAAGAGTTTCTCCACTTAGGTCAGTCATAGTAATTATGGTGTTATTGAAAGTTGCTTTAATATGGACAACCGCTTTACCAATATTTTTTCGTATCTTTTTCTTAGCCATTTTTCTAGTTTCCTTTAGTGCTCAAGCAATTCCTTAATTATTGAATAGGAATCTTGCAGATAACCCTACAACAAGTAGCGTCACCTTACCCCTTAACGCCCTTCTTACCTGCAACAGTTTTCTTACGTCCCTTACGAGTACGTGCATTACATCGCGTTCTCTGCCCTCTTGTTGGCAATCCCTTGCGATGACGCTCTCCTCGGTAAGACCGAATATCTCTCAAGCGTTGTATGTTTTGTTGAACTTGACGGCGAAGTATACCTTCGACGAGTAGATTTGAGTCAAGGTACGCAGCAATTCGACCAACTTCGTCATCGTTAAGGTCTTTTGCTTTTGTATCTGGATTAATATCCGTTTCACTAAGAATATCATCAGCGGTCTGAGGACCAATACCATAGATATATCGGAGCGAATATCGCACCTTCTTGTTTTCTGGGATGTCTACACCTGCAATACGTGGCATATATGTTCTCCAATCTCGAGGGGGTAACCTCTCTGTGTAACTCCGAGGGTTAGCCCTGTCGAGCTTTCAGTCGTGGGTTCTTCTTGTTAATAACGTATCGTTTGCCTTTTCGTATTACGATTTGGCAATCCTTCGTTCTTCGTTTAATGCTGCTTTTTACTTTCATAATTTTATTACCTCTTCATGTTTGAAGTTGGATTTAGTGTCTGTAAGTTATTCGTCCTTTTGTCATGTCATACGGGCTAATCTCAACCGAAACCTTATCCCCAGGCAAAATTCGAATGTAAAACCTTCTCATTTTGCCACTAATGTAAGCGAGGATCTCGTGCCCATTTTCTAGTTTGACTTTAAACCTTGCGTCGGGCAAGGCCTCGATTACTTCGGCATCTAGTGTTATTTTTTCTTCTTTAGCCATTCGTATACTGCTTATGCTCCACTTGGTCTCCTTGATAATCCTCCAGATCTACTGCGAACTGGTGATTCGTGAAATCCTTTGTAGTTACGCATGAGTAAGTTTGCTTCAATTCTCTGAATCAAATCAAGACCAACACTCACAACAATCAACAGACCCGTTCCTCCAAGAAAACTTGATACAAAGAACGGAATCTGCATTTCTTTAGATACAATCGATGGAATCACTGCGATGATTGCCAAGAAACCAGCCCCTACATAAGTAATTCGTTCTACTACTGTTTCCAAATACTCTGCTGTTCTTGGCCCTGGTCTAAGCCCAGGTATAAAACTGCCATTGTCTCTTAATTGTCTAGCCATATCCTCTGGACTAAAGACAATTGTTGTCCAGAAGTAACTAAAGAAGTAGATCAACATAATCTCTAGCACGATGTACGGGTACTCGCCCATCTGGAAGTTTGCGTTTAGGAATGTGGTAGTTGTGATCCACCAACCTGCAGGATCTGGGGAAGCAGACGCTGATGATTGAAGATATCCAAAAAATGCTGAAGGGAATATCAACAGCGAACTAGCAAAGATGATTGGCATAACGCCTGCGTGGTTTACACGCAACGGCAAATAATGACGACCACCACCGTATGTCTTTCGACCACGTGTATGTTTCGCTTGCTGGATTGGAATTCGTCTCTGTGCGACTGTAATTAAAATTGCACCAGCAACAACGAAGATGAAAGCGCCAACAAGGAACAATACACCAAGTATTCCTATTTGTCCGCCAGTTGATTGTTGTGATGTTGTAAAGTTATCCCAAACCCAAGTTAATGCCTGAGGCATTCTTGCAACAATGCCTGCTGTCAAGATTAACGATACTCCATTACCAATACCATACTTGTCAATCTGTTCACCGAGCCACATCAAGAATATACTGCCCGCAGTCAAAACAGTTACACCAGCTATATAAAAAACTAATAATCCACCTGGGTTCAAAAACTCAGGCCGTATTAGTCCCTGAGAAGCTATGAACTTTAGCCACATCATTGCTTGGATAAAACACATTGCAACCGTTGCATAACGAGTCCATTCAGTTATTTTTGCTTGACCAGATGCTCCTTCTTTTTTCAGTTCTTGTAATTTTGGCATCACTGACTGGAGAAGTTGGAAGATAATAGAAGCAGTGATATATGGCATAATTCCCAAACCGAAAATCGTGGACTGAGAAAATGAACCACCAGAGAAAATTGATGCATAATCTAAGAACTTGCCCCAGCCACTCGAGTTTTCGGCTGCCTTTTGAGCAGCATCAACCATCTGTTGTTGGTTTACACCAGCAAGCGGTATCCAAAAACCAATACGATAAATCGCAATCATAGTAAGTGTAAAAAACACTCGATTCCGTAGTTCAGGAATCCTAAAAATGTTAATGATGGCTTGAATCATTTGATTGTTGTCTTACTCGCTTTGGCTTGATTCCGTCTCTTCTGTAGATTCAGTTGCTTCTGGTTCTTCTGCCACTTTTTCTACTTCCTGTTTTTTGACTTTTGGTTTAGTTGTCTTAGCACGAACCCATTTTTTCTTATCTATAACAGTAACTGTTCCACCTGCTGATTCAATCTTCTTGATAGCAGAAGCGGAGAATTTATCTGCAGTAACATTAAGTGAAATTTTAAGGTCGCCTTGACCGAGAACTTTAACTGGGTTGTTAAAGTTTCTAATCAATCCTAACTCCACTAGGGTAGTTGCATTAACAGTTGCGCCCTTTTCGAATCTGTCGTTAAGTGAGGCAACATTAACAATGTGGTAAACCGTCTTAAAAGCAGCATTGCTAAAACCACGCTTAGGGATTCTCCTAAAGTAAGGCATTTGCCCACCTTCAAATGCTGGACGACGCGAATAACCAGCGCGTGAGCCAGCACCCTTGTGACCTCGTCCACTTGTCTTGCCGCTGCCACTACCATGACCTCGTCCAACTCGCTTTCGTGTCTTATACTTGCCTGCTTTTTCTGTAATTTCATGAATCATCATGATGTCAAATCTCCAATTCAAAAAGCAACTTAAGCAGTCACTTCCTCACTCTTGCCAACTTCGTTTATTTCATCATTCTCCATTACATTTGGAACCAACTCATGCGATTCCTCTGTATGGGTCTTTTCGATGCTAACTTTACGAAGACGTTCAACTGTTTCTCTACTGCGAAGTTGACTTAAACCATCTACAACTGCCTTAGATAGGTTCTTATTGTTTGTAGAACCATAAGATTTTGAAAGACAGTCCTGTACACCTACTAGATCTAATACGGCACGAACCGCTGCACCAGCAATAACACCTGTACCTGGAGAAGCGGGAACAAGGCGAACAGTACAAGCACCATATCGACCAGTTACTTCGTGAGGAATTGTTGTTCCAGTTAGTGGGAACTCTCTCATCTCACGCTTTGCTTTCTTCTGTGCTTTTTCGATAGCATTTGGAACTTGGTTAGCTTTACCGTATCCAAGGCCAACTCGCCCTTGACGGTCTCCACATACAACCATTGCAGAGAAGCTAAACCTTCGCCCACCTTTTACGGTAGCTGCTGTTCTGTAAACACCGACTGTGTTAGAGTCGATTCCGCTTCTATCTTCTTCATAATTTTTATTTTTATTCTTGTTCATAGTATTTTGATCGTTCCTCAGAACTTAAGACCACCCTCTCGCGCCCCATCTGCTAGTGCTTTGACTCGTCCATGAAACTTATATCCATTGCGATCAAACACTACAGAGTCAATTCCTGCTGCTTTCGCTTTTGTAGCGATTCTAGTTCCAACTTCTTTGGCTGCTGTGCGATTGCTGCCCTGCTCAACCTTGCCATCTTTTTCGATTGTTGAAGACGAACATATCGTTCGACCAGAAGTGTCGTCGATCAGTTGGGCGTACATATTACTTCCCGTACGTGTTATTGAAAGGCGCGGTCGACTAGGGCTTCCAAAGATGTTTTTTCTAACGCCTCGTTTTCGCCTTTTATAGCGATTAATTCGTGATGTAATGCGATTCATCGTAGTGCTCCTTGGCCACTTAGACGCCAAATGCCTTTCCTTGCTTACGGATAATGACTTCGTCGTGATACATGATTCCTTTGCCGTTGTATGGTTCTGGCTCTCGCTTAGAACGAATAACTGCAGCAAACTGTCCAACTGCCTGTTTGTCTGCACCAGTGATAGTAACTTCGGTTCCCTTCTCAACCTCAAATGAAACTCCATCTGGTGCTTGAATGTCAACAGGATGGCAGTATCCAATGTTTAGAACAATCTTCTGACCTTGTGCTTGAGCGTTCCAACCAACACCAACAATCTTGAGTTTCTTTGTGAATCCGTTTGTTACACCTTCAACCATATTGTTGATTCTGCTTCTTGTCGTTCCCCACAACGATCGTGATTCTCTTGTTTCTGCAGTTCCATCTGCGATTGCACAACAAAGTTGCTTGTCGTCTTCGTTGTGCTTCACATCAACCTCTATTCTCCAATCAAATGTAAGATTGCCCTTTGGACCTTTAACATCAATAGTGCGATCAGCTTCGTTGATTTTTACTTCAACGCCTGAAGGTATTGCTATGGGTTGTTTTCCTATACGTGACATAATTGTTTAGTCCTCTTTACCTTTTAGGCGACGGTGGCTACAACCTCACCACCAACTTTTTCTTGGCGGCACTTTCGATCACTCATTATGCCGCTACTTGTTGAAACGATTGTTATTCCAAGTCCACCTATTGGACGTGGCAAATCTTCCACGCCTTTATAAACACGACAACCTGGCTTTGATTCACGCTTGATAGTGTTAATAACACGTTCACCTCGCTCACCATAACGCAGGTGTACATCTAAACGACCTTGCCGCCCATCATCGATAACTTCAAACCCATCAATGAATCCTTCGTCAGTTAGAACCTGTGCAATTCCGCGGTTTAGTTTGCTGTTTAAGCACGATACCGTTGATGCATGATTTCTAACCGCATTTCTGATGCGGGTGAGCATATCTGCTGTTAGGTCTTGTTGTGACATTTCAAATACTCCAATTACACGGCAAAAGCCATGAGTTAATTCTCTTTATTTACCAACTTGCCTTACGCATTCCGGGAATCTTGCCTTCCAAAGCTAACTGACGAAGCATGATTCGGCTAATACCAAACTTACGATAGACACCTCGGCCACGACCGGTAATTTGACATCGGTTCTTTTTACGAGTTGAGAACTTTGGTTCTCTTTTCATTTGTTCAAATACGCGTTTACTTGCCATGTTATTTCCTTACTCCTCGTCTCGTACAAACGGCATACCGAGTTGTGCAAGAACAAACTTGCTCTTCTCTGGTGTTGAATTTTCAAATACAAGGTTGATATTCATTCCATGAGTGAAGTGAACTTCAGCCATATTGATTTCTGGCCAAACAGCTTGCTCAGTGATTCCCATTGAATAATTTCCCGCTTTATCGAAAGCAGTATTTTTCAACCCTCTAAAGTCCTTGATGCGTGGGATTGCTAATGAAATCAAACGATCAACAAAGTGCCACATTCGGTCACTTCTGAGAGTAACCATGAAAGCAGATGGTGCACCTTCGCGAACTTTAAAGTTAGCAACGGATTTTTTTGCCATAAGCATAATTGGCTTTTGACCAGAAATTGTCGTGAGAGTTGAGATAACAGTATCTTTAATTTCTGGTTTCAATTTTTGGTTGTCAAGAAAACGACCAATCCCAACATTAATTGTGGCTTTAACAAGTTTTGGTGCTTGGCTAACATTGCTAAGGTTAAACTCCTTAAGCACCGCTTCCCTGACTTTGTCGTCATATAGGGACTGCAATCTTGGTTTTTCAATAGTTGCTGTCATGACTTACTTTCCTGAGCGAGCACTGGCGGAGTGAACTTCGCCAATAACCTTCTCTACTTTTTTGCCTTTGTCGTCTCGGATAACACCCACACGTACTTTCGCGCCATCCTTTTGTGTTTCAAAGCGAACTCTAGCGGGTTTACCATCAACCACAGGGCTAACATTGCTCATGTGGATTGGCATTTCTTGCTTAATGACTCCGCCGTTTGGATTTGCTTGAGTTGGCTTGATGTTCTTATTGCGAACATTCACACCCTTCACTACTACTCTGTTTTTCTTGGTGATAATGCGAAGAATCTCACCGACTGCCCCCTTATCGTTGCCAGCGGTAATCATTACTGTATCGCCTGTTCGAATATGCCTTGCCATTACACCACCTCCGATGCGAGTGAAACAATTTTCATGTAGTTCTTTTCACGTAGTTCTCTTGCTATTGCACCAAAAATACGTGTTCCAGTTGGATTTAGGTCTTCGTTGAGTAATACGCAAGCGTTGGAGTCAAATCGAACGTAAGAACCATCATTTCTACGTGTTGGATATTTAGTACGAACAATAACAGCACGTATTTTGTCGCCTGTTTTTACCTGCGAGTTAGGCAACGCCTTCTTCACAGCACAAACAACACGATCGCCAACACCAGCAGTTCGTCTTGTGTATTTGCCACGAGCAGTAGAGCCGCCAAGGACACTAATAACTAGCACCTCTTTTGCTCCGCTGTTGTCAGCAACTTCTAATCTTGATTCTTTTTGGATCATTGGTCTGTTCCTTAAACAACTAGTTAACTAGTTGCTACCTCAACAACGCGGGTTACGACCCACGATTTTGTTTTTGAAATTGGCCGGCACTCAGCGATTTCTACTCGGTCTCCAAGTTTTGCTTCGTTATTCGCATCGTGTGCTTGAATCAATGTACGGCGTCTTATGTATTTTCCATACTTAGGGTGCTTGGCTGAATACTGAATTTCGACCTTACAACTTTTATCTCGAGCATCAGACGTAACGACGCCTACTTTGCGTGATGCGTTTTCTGGGATTGTTATTTCTTTAAGATGACTCATAATGTGTACCTATTTACTTCTTCCCTGCTTTACTTCGCATACTTTGTTCTGTTAGCAAACGTGCAACATCTTTTTTGATTTTGCCATATTGGGATGTGTCTTGGATTTTCTCAGTAACACCTTGTGTTTTAAGTTCAAAGAGTTTATTTCGAAGTGTGTCAACTTCGATTGCCAATTCTTCATCACCTAGTTTGTGTACTGCTTTTGCTTTCATATCTGTATTCCTTCTTTATGGCTAACTCAGACCGAAAGTCTGCGACCTACGAACCGGCAACGAACCGGCATTTTGTGTGCAACCCGAGCCATTGCTTGTTTGGCCATATCTTCGGGAACTCCACTTATTTCAAATAATATTGTGCCCGGTTTTACTCTCGCTGCCCAAAAGTCGGTATCTGCTTTACCCTTACCCATTCTTGTTTCAAGTGGTTTCTTTGAAATAGGTTTATCAGGAAAAACGCGAATAACAACTTTGCCTTGACGACGAAGAAAGTGCTGCGCAGCGATACGTCCTGCTTCAATCTGTCTTGCCGACACCCAATGTGTATCAAGCGATTGCAAACCATACTCGCCAAATGCCACGTAGTTACCTCGTGTGGCATTTCCTTTCATTTTACCTCGCATTTGTTTGCGAAACTTGATTCGTTTTGGCATCCGTGGCATCGGACAATCTCCTTTAAAGCCCTATGGCTAGACCTTCATAAACTTAACGACGACCTCTAGCACGACCTCTAGCGCCAGCTGCTCTTGAGTCAGTCTGCTCTTCTTCAGCGTCTGTGTACATACCCTTGTAAATCCAAACCTTCACACCAATAATCCCGTAAGTTGTTTCAGCATGAACAATTGCGTAGTCAACATTTGCTTGCAATGTTGAAAGTGGAATTGACCCTTCCCTAACTACGAACTTACGAGCCATTTCAGCACCACCAAGACGTCCAGATATTTGAATTCGAATTCCTCTTGCTCCATGCTGCATCGCTGATTCGCATCGCTGTTTTAACATCCTGCGGAAGTTTCCACGTTTACGCATTTGTTCACCAACCGCTTCAGCGATTAGGCGAGCATCCGTATCCGGATTCATTACTTCCATAATCTTTACTTGCGCTTTACGACCTGTCATTGTTTGTAAATCTGCAACAAGTTTGTCTATCTCGGCACCCTTTGGACCAACAACAAGTCCTGGTCTTGCTGTCTTAACAATTACAGTCAATTCTTCGCGAGTTCGTTCGATAAGAATGTCAGAAACAGCCGCAAATGGCGGAGTACGATTTAGACGCTTGTCAACGAACTCTCTTATGCGGTAATCCTCGACGAGTAACTCAGCAAAGAGTGCCTTAGGTGCGTACCAACGTGATTTGTGTCCTTCGGTGACACCTACTCGAAACCCAAATGGTTGAACTTTTTGTCCCATTATTTATTCTCTCCAACAGAGATTATCAGGTGGCTAGTTGGCTTATGAATTGGATGTGCACGACCGCGATCTTTTGGTCGCCATCTTTTGATTACAGAGCCCTCATCAACCCTTGATTCTGAAACGTAAAGATTAGATACATCTGCATCTTGCTCTTCTGCGTTTGCAATAGCGCTGTTAAGCACTGCTTTAAAATACCAAGCAGCTCGTTTCTTGGAAAACTCCAATTGCGAGAGTGCGTCGTCAACTCGCTTTCCTCGAATCAAATCAGCAACAAGCCGTGCCTTGCGAGGCGAGATTCGAGCATATTTATGTGTTGCTTTATACGTCATAAGTAAAAACCTCTTGGCTTACGATTTGATGCCTTCCTTCTTGTTGGTATGACCGCGGAATAAACGAGTATGAGAAAACTCACCAAGTTTATGACCAACCATATCTTCGGTAACTAACACTTCTTTAAATTGTCGTCCGTTGTGAACCAAGAAAGTAAAGCCAACAAATTCTGGAACAATCGTGCACGCACGAGACCATGTCTTAATTGGTGACTTCCTTGTTTGAGAAGACATTGCTTCTACCTTGAGGTAGAGTTTTTCATTTACAAATGGACCTTTTTTTAGTGATCTTGACATAACTTCTTCCTAAGTCAGATTTTTAATTGTCCGTAACGTTTACTCTTACGACGACGGAGGATACGAGCATCCGTCCATTTTCCACGCTGCCTTGTGCGACCGCCCTTTGACTTCGTTCCAGAAGCACTTGCAGGTGTTCGACCGCCTTTAGAGCGACCTTCACCACCACCAAGTGGATGGTCGTGGTGACTCATCGCCATGCCACGAACTTTTGGGCGTCGACCTAGCCATCTATTACGACCGGCCTTTCCAAGTTTTACATTTTGGTGATCTGTATTACCAAGCTGACCAATTGTTGCACGACATTCAACAGATACCTGTCTAATTTCACCCGATGGCAACACGATGGTTGCCCAACGTCCTTCTCGGTTACTCAATCGAGCCGCAGCTCCAGCAGAACGACAAAGTGCGCCGCCTTTACCTGGTTCAAACTCAATGTTGTGAACTGTGAGACCGGTTGGAATATATTTCAGAGGCATGCAATTGCCTGTCTTTGGCTCAATTGCACTATTGGAACTTTTTACAGTGTCACCATCTGTAAGGTTTCTTGGAGCCAAGATATATCTTTTTGTTCCATCTTCGTATTGCAAAAGTGCAATGTGGCAACTTCGATTTGGATCATATTCAATACCAATTACGCTTGCTGACATATCGTCTTTAAGTCGCTTAAAGTCGATGCGACGATAGCGTCGTTTGTGACCACCGCCACGACCACGTACAGTAATTTTGCCTTGATTATTTCGTCCACCATTTTTCTTAATTGGTGTAAGCAACGATTTCTCTGGTGTTTTCTTTGTAACCTCAATATGAATATTCACTGAAGCATTTCTACGACCAGGTGTTGTTGGTTTGTAAACTCTAATAGCCATATTTATCTCCGCCAACTCTTAAAAGAGTTCGATACGATCCTCCGCATGAAGTTTCACGACAGCCCGCTTTTGGCTTCCAACCCTAAACCACCCCATACGGTTTCGCTTAAGTTGACCCTTTCTAACTTGAGTCGAAACAGAAACGACTCGAACGCCGTAAATTTCCTCAACAGCACGCTTGATTTGACCTTTATTAGCACGATTATCAACTACAAATGCGTACCTATTATTGGCACTCGCTCCAAATGTTGTCTTTTCTGTGACAAGCGGCTTCTTAACGATAGTAGTGACTTCCATTAGGCGGCCTCCTCATCTTTCTTCCAAGCAGAACCATCTAAGAACGCTTCAATTGATGCCTTGTCAACAACGAGGTAACGGTGATTTAGCAATTCAAAAACGTTCAACTGGTCTACTCTTGTAGTCAAAACGTGTTTAATATTTCTAGCAGATACTGCAGCGTTTCGGTTTTCGCTATCAACTGCAACTAAGCAAGATCGATCAACGCCTACTGCATCGAGAATTGCTTTGAACTCTTTTGTTTTTGGTGTGTCGAATTCAAGATCGACTATGCACTTTACTTCCCCGTCAACCAATTTTGCTAGGAGTGCGTTCCTGTTAGCAAGTTGTCTCATTTTCTTAGGCATATCCTTGCGAAAATGTTCGTGTGTTCTTGTTTTAGCAAAAGTTACTCCGCCACCTTTTCGAATGTTTGTACGGACAGTACCCATTCGTGCGTTGCCGGTTCCTTTTTGCTTATATATTTTTCGAGTCGAACCATCTACCATTCCACGGCTTTTAGTTCTCGCTGAACCTTGTCGTCTGTTAGAGTGGAACATGACATACGCCTGCTTTAGCAGTGTAGGTCTTACCTCGGTACCAAGCAATGTTTCGTCGATGTTAAGCGTTTCGACCTGCTTGCCTTTTTTGTCATAAATTGGAAGTTCAATCATATTTTTTCACCTGTGACGTTTTCGTCTTTGTTTGCCTTACGCTCCGTTGTGGTCGGGAATCCAGAGTTTTGAGAGTCCGGGAGGTCCGATGGTCACTCGGTAGAGTTTGACTCGGCGTACTATTACGGTTTGTCGCGATTATCTGGTTCTCTAAAAAGAGCCTTGAAAATCTACCAATAAACTTATTTACTGGCTGCTGTTGTTTTTTTCCTATTTAGTCGTTTTGCTTCTCGAATAAGAACCATGCCACTGTTTGGTCCTGGAATAGAACCTTTCAGCAATAACAAGTTTCTTTCACTATCAATATTAATTACTGGCAAACTACGACAAGTAATTTGCTTATTCCCCATGCGTCCGGGCATTCTTTTGCCTTTTTTCAACTTCGGTCCTGTACCAAGGTTAGTTGCGTGTCCATTAATAGATCCCGGACGACGATGGGCACGCTTTACACCATGAGACGCCTCAAGACCTTTAAAATTGTGCCGTTTCATACCACCGGCAAAACCTTTGCCTTTACTGTTTCCAACAACATCAACAAACATTACGTCTTCAAAAGTAGAGACGTCAATTGTTTGACCTTGTTCCGCATCTCCAGTGTCTTCAACACGAATTTCGCGGTGGAATTTTTTTGCTGAGGTTCCAGCTTTTGCATCGTGTCCAATTATTGGCATTGTTGCGCGACTTGGTCGGATATCTTCAAATCCAATTTGAATAGCGTTATACCCATCTGACTCTTCGTTTTTAACTTGAGTTACAACACAAGGACCTGCTTCAATAATAGTTACGGGTATATTGGTTCCGTCTTCAAGAAAGTATCTTGACATTCCAACTTTTCTGCCTAGTAACATTTTCGACATTGTTGAGATCCTTTTGTAGGGATGGGTTTTGGTCAGGGGTCTTGTGACATGACCGGAGAGTTAATAATTACGCTTTTATTTTTACAAAAACACCAGCGGGGACTACGAGGCGGTTAAGTGCTTCAATTGTTTGTGCGCTGGGTTCTGATATATCTATGATTCGCTTGTGGGTTCTAATTTCGAATTGTTCACGTGATTTTTTATTCACAAAAGTTGAACGGTTTACCGTATAAACCTCACGCCTTGTTGGTAGTGGAATCGGACCTGCAACTCTTGCGCCTGTGCGCTTTGCATGATCAACAATCTCCTTCGCCGAAGCATCCAGTGCTTGGTGATCATAGGCCTCCATTCTGATTCGAATTTGTTGCATTACAGATATTTACCTCAACTTCTTCTAAAAATTGCTTGCAACGTGCAAGCACTCATACTCCACCGCGCATTGCGCAAGGGCGAGAATCGAGGATTCTACCCCCACAATGCCCCTCTTGTCAATATCTGAGTACACTTAGCTTTAGCCCTTTTTCAAATGCAATTACTTGGTAGAGTGCTCAAATATGTTGAATGTAATCTTCTTTTTATGCATAGTTGGCATTTTGTCCTCCCCATATAAGAATGGATCAATCGGTGTATCCATGGATATTCCTGACGGATCAACAGTTGTTGCCACAACTGCGATCCCTCCATTCTGCATGATTGCTGGCTCTAACCCTAGTAATAACTGGCACTTACGTCTTGACAGAGGTCCCAATCCCGCCAATTTAACACCAAAAGCCCTTGTGTTAGAGGCAAAAAAGCGGGTTGGAGTACCCGAAGAAGCAAACTTATTAGAAAACAGGAAGTTTCTAGCAGGCGATATAGAGGGATGGTGGCAACTTATTCAAAGTCCAGCTAAAGATGATTCAACAGTTATAGGGTGGTTTGTCTTACCTGCCCCCGGTCAACAGTACATTATGGCAAGCGTGCTTACTGATGATATTGGTTGGAAAATGGCTGGTAACAGCATCCTTGCTTCAATAAAATCAATTAACCCCCTTGATCCTGTAGAGGTTATTAGCGATAAAATGGCAGGACTTGATGCAGCAACAGAAAAGTTGTCTACGATTAATAAGAACTCCCTGATAACTTTGATTGGGTTCGAAGAATGGAGAAGGATCCAAACGGTTCAATCAGAAGGCGGAACTCCTAAAGATATTGGATACGCGAAGGTTTCTGTTAGTTCTGGAACTGTAGATAATCTTGATACAGACAAATCTCAAGATAACGAAATCCCAACTGGTATTATTGTAACTCTTAGATCTCGACTAATTCCAAATCCAGCAACAGGCGTTGTAGTTGATTCCACTGCTAAGTACTGGATGAGTTGGGATGGAATAGAGGAACGGTGGTCAAACCGAGTAAATCGGTGGGTAGACAGAGTGAGTGCCATTGAGAGCGAAACTGGTATTCGGAACCGAGCTCAACTTGGTGCCCCAAAGCCAAAACTTCTTGTCATACAGCAAGATTTGACATCGAACAAAATCGAACCTCCATTTGAAACAATAATTGAAGATCCTTGGTTACCAAGAGCCATGGTTTGGATTCTTGGACACTGGTTAACTGATAATGAATTAGACAAGAATTATATTTGGAGGACCTATGACAACACGGGAATTTCGAGGGTTGTCACTAGGAGTGATACAGTTACTAGGGGAGATGACGGAATAACAACAATCACGACTAAATTCGGTGAAGAAAATGATTCATTAATAACAACTATTGATATAAATGGACGTCTAATCAAGCAGAAACAAGTTGGGGGAGTACTAGTTTCTGGATCTTCTGAAGAAACACTTAGGTCAATTTGGCAACCGAAAAAGCTTTGGTGAGTTTGTTAGAGTAAAGAGGGAATGCCCAATCTCGTCGGTTTGCTGTTTTGTTAGCTCGTTTCAACTCCTTTACATCAGGTCTAGTACCCCTTGATTCAAGCCATTTGTGCATAGCCAAATACTTCAAATGTTTTTCTGGAGATTTGTATGGCGCATTATTGATTTCATCTAGTAAATATTTTGGTGGAGAGTAATAGTTCCGCCTTTCCTCTTCGATGGACCGGATGTGAAGCGGTAATTTTTCCGTTGCACTTGCCATTACCATCTGACATAGGTGAACATCCAACCAATCAATTAACCATTTTTTCATTACGTTGTCGTACTTGTATCCACCAGTTCCATGTACAAACAAATCACCAATAGCGACTCTAGCAAGAAGTGTTAACAACAGAGCACGCGGGCGAATATCTTCATAATTGTTCTCCGCTTTACTGTTGGTTTTTCCTTGCCACAGTGGAAGTTCGCCAGTTTTTAGTTTGTCAATTCCACAATACGGGAATTGGTCAACTGCATTGTTATAGGTTGAAATGCACTTCTCTGGATCACGTTGCATCTCATTAACAACAGCTTTTCCTAAGTCAGTTTCTAGCAACGAAGTTCCTGCAATACAGCAATCCACCTTTGCGAAAGGTTCCATAAGGTTTACTGTTGCGTTCGCAAATTGCATCGCTGCGTTTTCCCCTTCTGCTCTGGCGAGTGAGTTTGAAAAAACAGTATCACCTATTGGTGCAAGACGCGACTGATCTTTCATCGAAATGTTGGCATCAACTTCTGCAACAGTAACGTGTTTCGTTGTCAGGTATTCGCCCGACTCATCAGGCATTTCAATGAGTCCCGATTGTCCAATGTGATGGTCAACGACGAGGTACACAAGAAAGCCGCCAACTTCTTTTGCAAGTTGCCCACCTGCAATAAACTTCGCAAGAATTCCCGGATGAAAAAATTCTGGTTGATGACCTACAACGATGATGGGTTTTTCAGGGAGACCCAACGTCTTTCTTGCAGACGCTCTCCACGATGCAAGCGGTGTTCCAAACAGAGCCCCTGATGGAGGGCCAACAAGAGACGACCATGTTGAAATGGCCGGCTTAGTTAGCAAGGCACTTGCTCTCGAGCATTTGGAAGAAGAGTTTCGTTTTTTCGCAGTTCGTTACAGAGTACTGCTCTGTAGTGATCGAGTCGTTTCACTGGATCATCGAGTTGCCCTCCGAACGTTCTATTCGGGTCATTGTAAATCATGCGAACTGGGATTTCGCAAACACGTAATCTCCGAGCAGCGGCTTGCACCCAAAATTGAATGGGAAACGCGTAGCCATTGACGTCAAAGTTAAACGCGCCAAGAGTAGAAACACGATACGCCTTAAATCCACAAAATGCATCTGTGATTTCGATACTAAGTGCATCGTGCAATTCTTGTGTCACTTGTCTGTTGATGGTTTGGCGATCTTTCGGAGGCATGTCATTTTCTGGGTGCACTTCTAAATATCTGCTCCCAGAAATAATGTCTGCATCATCTTGGTCAATTTTCTCTATAAATTGTGGAATCGATGCTGGCTCATGCTGTTCATCACAATCCATAGTGATAAGCCAGTCAAAATTGTCGACAGCTGCCCAGCGAAACATGTCTTGCAATGACCTTCCGTACCCGCGGTTTTCAGAATGTCGAATGACTTCAACCTTGTGTCCTGCTAGCAGTGCTGGCGTGAGATCATTCGAACCGTCATCCACAATCAATATATCATCTGCATATTTACAAACCTCGCTCAGTACTGAGTTTATGTACTTTGCTTCGTTATAGACAGGAATCCCAATTAACACTCTCATCCCCACCATTGTACAGTATCGCGCAATGTGACTATCACTTTGAAAACGGAAAGGCAGACCAGGAAATCACTGTACTGACAACGAGTTGTAAATGTGACTGTCACTTTGAAATCGGGAAGGCGCCACGACTTAAGCCGCACATTGACATAAGGTTACAGAAGGGACTGTCACTTTGAAAGCGGAAAGGCAGACCAGGAAATCGCTGTACTGACAGGGGATTCAAAAAAAGGGCTCTGCTGAAGCAGAGCCCTTTGAGAAATCACGTTAGAAGTGATTAGCGGGCTTAATCGCAGTCACCACCGTCATTGCCAAATTGGTCACAGTTGAGGTAAATTGGAATGCCGTTCCAAGAGTAGGTACCGTCATCGCAGTAACCATCGCCAACCCAAGATTCTGGACAACAATTTCCATAACAGTCCTCGATTTCGCCAGCAGGACATCCCCCACCACCGCAGTCGCAATCGCCGCCGTCACAGCCAAACTCATCGCAATTTAAGTAAATTGGGACGCCATTCCATACGTAAGTACCATCATCGCAATAACCATCGCCAACCCACGATTCAGGACAACAATTTCCATTGCAGTCCTCGATTTCGCCAGCAGGACATCCGCTACCACCACAAGGGTCGCCAGCACAAGACGAGCCATCGCCTTGATATGAACCGCCCATTGCGGAGCACTGGTCAGCAGACATTTCTTGGCACTGGCTACTTATGCAGCATGCGCCTGTTCCACCACCGTCGCAAGTACAGTCGCCACCGTCGCAGTCAAATTCTGCGCAGTTAAGCCAGATAGCAACACCTGCTGGGCCGCCATAACCATAATCAGAAGGAATGTAAGCACCATCATCACAGTAACCATCGCCAACCCAATCAACGTAGACAGCGTCTTCGAAGCATGTTCCCATACAGTCAGGGGAATAGCCCGCTTCGCAACCACCGCCGCCACATGGGTCGCCGCTACAGGATGAACCGTCACCGTTGTACGTTCCACCAGCAGCAGAACAATTTGCTTCTGTTTCTACCGAACAACTTGTGCCTACACAGCAAGCGCCAGTTGGGTCGCCACCGCCATCGCAGTCGCCGCCGTCATTATTGAACTCATCACAGTTAAGGAAAATTGCTACGCCAGCGGGACATTCATCGCAACCGTAATCGGCAGGAATGTATGCACCATCGTCACAGTAACCATCGCCTACCCAATCAGTGTAGACAGCGTCTTCGAAGCAAGTTCCCATACAGTCAGGGGAATAACCTGCCTCGCAACCACCGCCGCCACATGGGTCGC
>JASMLG010000125.1 GCA_030748805.1 Phycisphaerales bacterium
TACATCGAATTTCGCCTCAAAAATATGGTTCATTCTTCAAGCAGCCGTCTGGACAATTTGTCTGATTATGGTTGCTTTATTATTTGTAAAGCCAGAAATTGGACTTCATGCCTTTTGGGATGTTTTGATTCCGGTTGCCCCTGCTCTTGTTGCACTTCTTCCGGGTGTCTGGCGAAACATCTGTCCAACTGCAACAATGTCTCAGTTGCCCCGCCACTTGGGAATTTCCAAAAAAAGAAAAATGTCCATCGAAACACATGGCTGGTTACTATTTACTAGCGTTGTTTTACTATTCTTGATTATTCCACTACGCCACACATATTTTGATTTGAATGGTCCAGCAACTGGTGTCTTCCTAATCGTCTCATCCATAGTTGCTATTGTTTTATCCTATATATATGACGGCAAAAGTGGTTGGTGTGCTAGTTTGTGCCCAGTTAATCAGGTTGAAAAACTCTACGGTCAAAAGCCCGTTGCCACTGTAGACAATTCACACTGCAGTGAATGCAGTAAATGCGTTACTGGTTGCCCCGACTCAACACCGTCCGCTAGCCCACACCTTGGTGGAAAGACCTGGCCTCGGCGTGCTGCAACGTTTGGGTTAATTGGTGCATTTCCTGGATACGTTTGGGGATGGTTCCAAGTACAGGACTACGCAACCCTTTCTGCTGGTCTTGAAAATATCGTAAACACATACACAATCCCCATCATTGGTGGCGCATCAACACTTGCCCTTTATGCGCTGTTAATAAGTTCAGTCCCGCTTCAAAAACGAAAAACGATTGAACGTTTCTTTGCCGCAGCCACCATCTCTTGTTACTACTGGTACCGAATTCCATGGTTGTTTGGTTTTGGTCAATTTGAAGGCAACGGGATGCTCGTTGATTTGTCTGAGACAATTTCACCTACAGTTATGACCATCATTCCATACATAACAACCGCGTTTTGGGTCTGGTGGATTGCACTTAAACGCAATGGCTTGCGTTCATGGATGACAAGACCTCCCGATGCCGAGAGCGAACCTGCTCCTATAGGGATAACTATTTCCGCCTAATGTGTGTACACTTAGTACATGTTCATGACTAAGACACTTTGCATAGCGAGCGTAATGTTCGCTGTTCAATCAACTGAAGTTGCAAACACTTTTCCTGAAAAATATGCAGTGAACGTTGAGATGTGGTGGCGCGAACTTCCATTCGTCGAACGAATCAACGCTGCCGCGGATGCTGGGTTTACGCACATTGAGTTTTGGCCGTGGCAAGGAAAAGATATTGATGCAATTTCCAAAGTTTGCAGGGCACGCAACATTGAAGTTGCGCAGTTCACCGCATGGGGATTTGTTCCCGGAATGAATAATCCAAAAAACCACGAGAAGTTTATTGAAGCAATTAAAAAGAGTTGTGAAATTGCAAAAAAACTTAACTGCAAACGCATGACCGTGGTTGGGGGGAATAATCAACCAAACATGACGCAAAAAGAAATGCATCAAAATATTATTGATGTACTAAAACTTGTTAAGCCCATCGTTGAAAAAGAAGGAATCATGTTAATCCTTGAACCGATGAATATTCGAGTTGACCACAAAGGACATTGTCTCTATGGGAGCAAGGACGCCGTTCGTATATGCCGAGAAGTCGATTCGCCAATGATTAAAATAAACTGGGACTTGTACCACATGCAAATAAGTGAGGGTGATTTGTGTGGTCACTTGCGTGAAGGTATCGACCAAGTCGGCTATATTCAAGTTGCCGACCACCCCGGAAGGCACGAACCGGGGACAGGTGAAATCTATTACCCACGTGTGTATCAAGAACTTAAAACACTGGGATACACTGGTCCGATTGGTCTCGAGTGCTCACCTTCAATAGATGAAACAACTGCCATCAAACAATTAGGACTGCCCAATAAGTAGGATAGCCCCAGCATATTCTGGGGCAAGTCCTTAGAGCTGTCCTAAATAATGTCAAGAATTAGTTAGTTAGGAAGGCAACTTGTTCTTCAGATTCTTGGTCTTCTTCGTCGAATTGGTCTGACTGTTGCTGGTTGGTTGAAGTATTCCAACTTGCACGGATGGCTCGATATGTGGACCGTTCGCTGCGATAATCTTCTGCTGATTCTCGCAATTCGTCTTGTGCTTCAAGATACTCTTCAAGGGCACTGTTGTACTGTTCGGAGTCCTTGCTGAACATTCTTTTAGCAGAAGAGTAATTATTTTTTGCTGTAGACCACTTTGTTCTTGCCGTTCTGTATGAACGTGAACTAGATTGGTATGTTCTATTAGTACTTACCTTAGGAACTTGGGCAACTCTTATGTGTCGTACAAATTGACTGTTGTGCGATGAAGTTTTTTGAGGTTCACTTAATGTTGGTGCATCCGCTTCCTCATCAACTACCTGTGCAAAATGTCTTGGAGTTGATTCACCAAGTAGTGCTTGGGCAGTGCTGTAGGCAACATCAACTGATTCTTTCATGCTACTCAACAATTCAACATGATAGGAGTCCAACTCGTTACACAATTCTTTTCTTGTTTCATTATCTAGAGTAGTCCAGTTGTCTGTGTAAAGCCAGAAGTATGCGTATGCATCCCATATAGAGATACCAGATATACGATGCTCTTTACCATTGTCATCTGTCCAAACTGCTGCAAGGGCTGCGTCAATCTGATCATGCATGAACTCTTCAACGGTGTGCAAACCAACTCTCTGATGATCGGGATATTTAAATCGAGGTGATGCCTGAACAAACACAGGAACATTGCCTTCAACCATTTCCATTGTATTTCGTATATGTCGTTCAAGTCGCATAGAATCATCACTTCCGGGATTCCACTCATACACATCAGGAAACAAAGCTGTGCTTGCTTCAAGTAATCTAACAACCGATGCAGTAGTGCTGTTAGGGTTGGTGTGCCTTTGTTTTGGTAGTCCCCAATATCCTATCTTTGCATTGGGCCGTTTTGATTGAGCGTATTCAAGTCCTTCTACGTAGAAATCAATGATTGTATCCATCACTTCTTGTGATTCAGTGTGCCACATTGTCCACCACTGACCCTCCATGTCTAAACATATAGGACCATCGTAATCAACTGGCACATTCTCATCGAGCCACTCTACAAACTTTGCTTTATCGACATCATCATATTCACCGTCTTCATACCAATCTACTGCTCCGTTATACACCATGTATTGTCCTGAAACATCGTTTGATTCTCGCCATGAATGCACAAACTCTCCTTCGTTTAGTTCTTCGCCAACTGCTCGTCTTTGAGCATTTCTGGAAAGTTGATCGTAGTAAATCGCATCATAAAGAACAGGACCCTGACCTTGCCAGCTCATGTCTCGTCCAGCAAACGGACCGCTTGATGTTTCAAAAGCATTACTAGGTGATGGATCGGGGGCAACCCAACCTGGAACTGGACCCCAGTTTTGCATAAGAACAAGTATGTCTGAAGTATCGGTAACTCCATCGTTATTTAGATCGGTGGGGCAATCACCGTTACAAAGTTGGTTTAATTGACTCGCAATTGCAACTAGATCCATTGAATCAACGTTGCCGCTATTGTCTAAATCCGCATTTGGGGAAGCTGTTGCGGTTGCAGCTGTGAGGGACATGGCAATCATAGCCAGTGCCAGTGGTTGGGTTGTCATAACTAGCTCCAAGGACAGGGTGAATTTCATGGTCGAGACCGTCTCGACAGGTGCACCTCGTAGTGGTTTGAGTGGCCAATGTGAACTGAATTTGTAAGAAAACTACAAAAACGGCTTTAATAAGCCAATAATCCGCTTTGAATCCCTAAAAATATTGTTACTATTTTTTATTTTTGGCACCAATGGGGATTATTATCCTCGTCTTTGGTTTCCACAGCACATTAAACAAGTGCCATCAGTAGCCATCGGTTAGGTGTATTCCAATAAACAGTACCCTCCTTTTGTTCTCTATAAACATTCCACTTGCATCGATTACATCAAACAGTCGGGTTTTATGATGTAGATCGATTCCAATCCGTTGGTATCATCCTCAAAGCAGGAGAACCCTAATTATGTACCTAAGAACTTTTTTATTAGTAGCCCTTTTGTTGGTCATTACCGGATGTAGTTCATCAGGAAGTGTTACAAGAACAAAAGTGGCAAGTCAAACGGTTGATTCAATAAAGTTGTCTGAGATTGAAAACGTAAGTATTCAAACATTACATGACTCATTTCAAAATCCCCACAACCCCTCCAAATATATTGAAAGGGTCATTGAAGCCTCTGGCGAAGTTGTTGCATTTTCAATGAAGGATGGCATTCAATATACTGTCACTATAAAACAAGGGGACGCAGAAGCTATTTGTCTTTTTGACGATTCTATTTCCGACAAACTTGGAGATAGCCGGAAGATACGTTTCGGTGTTGAATTGACAATCCGAGGCAAGTGTTATTCCTCTGGATTGTTTTCAATAAATCCATTTACTTTAGACGGTTGTAGACTTGTCAACAACTAAATCTAACCTTGATTCTGACAACTGCTCAGAGGTTATTCTTGCATGTAATTGTTGTGGTCAAATACAGAAAACACCTCCAGTCCCTGTTGGATGCGTTGCTTCATGTGTTAAGTGCAACACCACTCTCCAACAATACACTCCAAGAGGATTGCAACGAACAATTGCCTTTTCTATTTCCGCCCTGATTCTATTTATACCAGCAAACTTGTTACCCATCATGTCGATAAATCGAATGGGGTTTCAAAACGAAAGCACGATTTGGGGCGGGGTTGTAGAGCTGTGGAATACTGGAACAAGGGGAATAGCGATTATTGTTTTGCTGTGCTCTATTGTAATTCCACTGGCAAAATTAATTGTAATGTTCTTCTTATGTATTTCTTGTAAAACAAATTCTGCTAAACGGAACTCCAAACTTCTATCGTTTATTGACATAATCGGAAGATGGTCAATGCTTGACGTCTTTTTAGTTGCTATTCTCGTGGCACTCGTTAAACTTGGAACAATTGCAACTATACAACCTGGATTGGGCATAGTTGCTTTTGCAGGAGTCGTAGTTTTAACAATGATTGCTTCTGCAAATTTTGACTCACGTTTATTTTGGCTTCAACAGGAGCCAAAAAGATGAAATTGCCAATAGCTACAATAACAAGTTCAAAGAAAAAAAACATTTCTCTTTCTTGGATTGTTCCAGCAATAACCATTGTTTTAGCGATTGTTTTATATGCAAGGTGGGAGATGTCAAAGGGACCCATGGTCACTATTTACTTTAAAGATGCTGGAGGAATAACCGTTGAGTCACCTGTTATTTATAGGGGTGCAATCGTAGGTAGGGTCAAATATATCGAACTTAGCAAGGACATGTCTAGCATAGCAATCAAGGTGCAACTTGTTTCTAATGCAAAGGAGCTCGCTGTAAATGGAACAATGTGGTGGATCGTTAAACCGAACGTTTCTCTTGAAGGAGTCAGTGGATTAGAAACCATTGTTGGTCCAAGATATATTGAACTTTCTCTTGGTAACGGTGAACCGATGTTCGTGTTTACTGGATCAGAACATCCTGTTCATGAAAATACCAAGAATTTCACGTTAATCACAAATACAGCAAATAATATTTCAATTGGTTGCCCACTTTATTATCGAGGTGTCACAGTGGGTCAGATAACAGAAATAATTTTAGGTGACGACTCTAAAACTGCAAGGCTTAATTTAATTGTTGACAAGAAATATACACAACTTGTTAGAACTAACACAAAGTTTTGGAATATAAGCGGTTTAAGTTTTGAAGCAGGTTTCACTGGTTTAAGTATAAACTCAGGTCCTATTACTTCGTGGATTAAGGGTGGAATATCTATGGCAACTCCAAACTCAATTGGAGACATAGCCCCTGCTGGGTACGGCTTCACACTAGAAGATGACCACGAAGATAACTGGCTTGATTGGTCTCCATCAATACAACTTACAAATCAATCGGAGAATGAGTGACTGAAGAAATCAATTCAATCGAAAGGACTTTTTCTGTTTCTTGGACTCATCGACTCCACTTTACCTCAAATTCATTCGCAGAAGAAGGTGTTCTTGGCAAAACAATTAATGATTTAAAGCCGTTAAAACTTCTCGTAGTTTTAGATGGTGGCCTTGTTAATGCTAATGAAGATCTACTTAACTCTATAGAGAAGTGGATGAACGTTTTGGATTGTGAGTGTTTTAATCCAATACAGGTTACTGGTGGAGAAGCTGCAAAAAACAATTCATCTGTTGTTGATACTGTTCTTGAAGCTATCAATTCAAATAACTTGTGCAGGAAATCTGCAATCATCGTTATTGGAGGAGGTGCTGTTCTTGATGCAGTCGGATTCGCCGCCTCAATTGCACACCGTGGAATTAAACTTATTCGAATGCCGTCAACAACCTTATCTCAATGCGATTCTGGTGTTGGCGTAAAGAACGGAATAAATCTTTTTGGAAAGAAAAACTTTACCGGAGTCTTTGACCCGCCCTTTGCAGTAATCAACGATATAGAATTACTAAGAACACTTGACGACCGACATTGGAAATCTGGGTTAAGCGAAGCAGTAAAGGTATCTCTTGTTAAGGACAGGAGATTTTTTAATGAGATTGAATCGAGCAGTAAAGATCTCTTAATGAGAAATATGGAAGTTATGGAATCTGTCGTCAGGCAATCTGCAATTCTTCATTTCAGTCACATCACTGATGGCGGAGATCCATTTGAGTTACTTGATGCAAGACCACTTGACTTCGGTCACTGGGCTGCTCATAAATTAGAGCAACTTACTGACTACGACCTTACTCATGGAGAAGCTGTTTCAATTGGTCTAGCGATTGATATTCGTTGCAGCGTTTTGCTTGGTCTTTTAGAAGAAAAAACTTCTGATAGAGCAATAAACACCTTGCAGTCACTTGAGCTACCCACTTTTCATCAAGAAATGAATAACCCGCTTCTAATTGACGGCATTGAGGAGTTTCGACAACATTTGGGTGGAGAGTTAACTTTGTTAATGCTTGAAGATATTGGAAAACCAGTAAATGTCCACAATTTGGACTCCAGAATTATTAAACAAGCAATCGACGATCTCCTGTAAAATCTACTCACTATGCCAGCAAACCGTCTTACACAGAAAGAAATCGTTGATAAATATTTTCTAGAACACAGGGCAAAAGTTCTAGACATTGCCGCTTTTTTAGATCGTATTGATCGATGTGATAAAAATACTTCTGATTTTAGAATTGAAGCACTAATGAAGTGCATCACTGAATTACAAACTAACACAGAGGGTAGAGCGCAGAGGATTCTTGAACTACTAAGTGACAACACCACTGAAGCTATAGAAAATGCTGGAACAAAAGGAGCATGCGGAGCAGTTCCGACAACCTCATAATGGCATATATAGATCCGCACATTCACATGGTTTCTCGTACTACTGACGATTATCAGAGGATGGCCCAGGCAGGGTGTGTTGCCATAACTGAACCAGCATTTTGGGCTGGCTTTGATAGGAGCAGCTCTCAGGGTTTTTATGATTACTTTAGGCAACTTACTGAAACAGAACCAAGTCGTGCTGCAACTTATGGCATAAATCATCACTGCTGGCTTTGCATCAATCCAAAGGAAGCAGAAGATGTTGGTTTTGCCAGAGAGGTTATTTCTATTATTCCTGATTTTATTGATTGTGAAAACGTGCTTGGTATCGGTGAAATTGGTTTAAATAAAAACAGCAAGAACGAACTCATTATTCTCGAAGAGCAACTCGCACTTGCAGAAGGTTTGGGGCAACTTGTTCTTGTACATACTCCACACCTTGAGGATAAACGCAAGGGAACAAACCTCATCATGGACGCAATCGACAATACTTCGCTTGATCCTAACCGAGTTCTCATAGACCACGTAGAAGAGCATACCGTTCGCGCAGTCCTTGACCGAGGTTTTTGGGCTGGCATGACACTTTACCCTGATAGTAAATGCACGCCTCAGCGTGCCGCTGATATTATTGAGATGCACGGAACCGAAAGATTGTGGATTAATTCTGCGGGTGATTGGGGACCAAGTGATCCGCTTGCAGTTCCAAAGTGCCGTCTTGAACTTGCTAGTAGAGGACACTCTGAAAATTTAATTAACACCATCTCCTTTGACAATCCTCTATTTTTCCTTTCACAAAGTGGAAAGTTTTCGATTATTTAATGCTAGGATATTGCACCAATGTGCACAGTGGGAATTCTTTTTTTGATGTTATAGAAAACTTAAAAAAATACTCTTCCGCTGTTCAAGAAAATTTTCAGAAACCACTTGGTATTGGCTTGTGGCTTTCAGATAAAGCTTCACAAGAAGTTGACACAGAACTATTGGAAGACATCCTTCAAGAACATAACCTAGAAGTATTTACGTTAAACGGTTTTCCGTTTTCTGATTTTCACCAAGATATTGTCAAGCACAGAGTTTATAAGCCAAATTGGTCCGAGGAGCCACGTCTTGATTACACGGTTCAACTAGCAAATATCCTTTCAAAAATCATCAAAAACAAGGAAGCCGGTATTTCAACTCTCCCTCTTGGATGGAACAGTGCATCTTTCGAAAATCGGGATTGCATACAACTTCTAGAAACGTGTGTTGAAGCCCTTGAAGAAATAGAACAGCAAACAGAAAAGTGCATACACTTAGACATAGAGACCGAGCCCGGTTGTCGATTACAAACCAGTGAAGACCTTTGCAATTTCATTAATAAATACTTTGGAGATAGTGAAAGAATTAGGAGATATATTCGAATCTGTCACGACACATGTCACAGTGTTGTAATGAGAGAAAATGTGCACGATTGTATTACCAACTACAAAAACGCAGGGCTATCAATAGGAAAAGTACAATTGTCTTCAGCAATTGAAATTGATTTCAATGGGGCATCTTCACAAAAACTATTGAGTGACATAACATCGATTTCTGAGCCAAGGTACCTTCATCAAACCTCAGTATTCCTAGATGGAAATACTAAATTTTATGATAACATCACTGATATTCCAAAAGATAATCCCTCTGGTGTGTGGAGAGTTCATTTTCATGTTCCAATTCATCTAGATAGAGTTGGTGAACTTTGTACAACACAGAATGAATTAAAAAGTTCTATTTCTGCACTTAAAGAAGCAGGTGCAACAACTTGGGAAGTTGAAACGTATACTTGGGACGTAGCACCAAATTCGATGAAAGATGTAGAACTGGTTGATTCGATAGTTAAGGAACTCAGATGGGCCTCAAACCAAATCAACAAATGAATGAGTTTCAATGCTGGTTGACATTGCTCCGTATCAGCAATGCGCCAACTGTTATCAGCAACATTATGGTTGGTCTTACACTTGCCATAAGTGTTCATTCTGAAATATGGACCAATCGCCTTAGCCCACCCCGACTCGAAACCATAAAACCACTTTTAATTATTTCGATTGGACTAATGCTTATCTATTTCGCTGGAATGATATTGAACGACGCCATCGACTCCACAAGAGATAAAGTAAACAGACCAGAAAGACCCATTCCCTCGGGAGTAATAAAAAACCGAGATGCTTGGATAGTAGGATTTATTTTGCTCGTATCAGGTGTGTTGATTTCTATTTTGAGTACAACTGAGGCATTTGTGTCTATGTGTATTCTCAGTGGATGCGTTATTCTTTATACTTTTACTCACAAGTGGTTTTTACCTGCAATCATTATTATGGCTATTTGTCGTGGGCTTGTCTATTTAGTAGCAATGAGTGCGTTTTACGCACCACCTCCTTACGGTTTATTGATTCCATTCACAATCGCAATTGCAACATACACAGCACTTTTATCCTTTCTCGGACGATTTGAAAATGTTAAGGGGCAATACAAGAAATCGTGGATTGTCTGGTTATTAATATTACCACCATTTATTCCGTTGGTATTTAACAAGGTTTCGTTGGATCTCGCTTGGATTTTCCTGATCGGTTATATTTTTTGGGTATGTCTTGCATGGCTCGATTTCAAATCAGTTAACAGCAGATTCTCTGCAGGAATGCACAAAACTCTTGCTGGATTTTGCCTTCTTGATAGTGTTCTTATTGGTTTTTTGGGCGTGTATCATTTAGTTCTTGTTTCTGGAATGTGCTTCCTCCTAACAATAGTGCTACACCGTAGAATTATTGGCACATGAAACGCGTTGCAGTAATTAATGTAGTTGGCTTAACCCATTCACACATAGGTGACCACACTCCAAATATCTCATCACTTGCAAATTCCTCAGTTGTTGCATCATTAATCCCTCCACTACCGGCTGTTACTTGCACTGTACAAAGTTCAATGCTCACAGGTCTATCTCCAAATGAACATGGCATCGTTGCTAATGGATGGCACGAACGCGAAACCAAAGAAACTCATTTTTGGCGACAATCAAATGATTTAGTACAAGGCGAAAAAGTTTGGGATGCGCTTAAAAATAAAAACGATTCATTCACCGTTGCTAATATGTTTTGGTGGTTCAACATGTATTCTTCGGTAGACGTTGCCGTAACGCCTAGGCCTATCTACTGCGCCAATGGGAGAAAGATTCCTGATGTTTGGACAACGCCAACGGAACTTCGTGACTCGCTCCAAAATAAACTCGGGCAATTCCCACTCTTTAATTTCTGGGGGCCAAATGCAGATATCAAATCAAGCAAGTGGATTGTAGATGCAACTATAGAAGTAGATAAAAAACATTCTCCAACTCTCTCTTTAATATACATACCACATCTTGACTACCCACTACAAAGATTAGGACCCAACCACCCAGACATACACAGAGAGTTGAATGCTGTAGATAAAGAGGTCGGAAAATTGATTGATCATTTTGAAAAACAAAAAGTTCAAGTTTGCCTAGTCAGTGAATATGGTATTGAAGAAGTAACAAACTCAATTGCAATCAATCGCATATTGCGAGACCACGGATTGATTTCGATAAGAGAAGATTTGGGTCTCGAGTATTTAGATGCCGGAGCAAGCTCTGCGTTTGCAGTTCCCGATCATCAAATAGCCCATGTCTACGTAAAAGATAATAAAGACATCGGTACAGTTGCAAACAAATTACAAGAGGTCGAAGGAATTGAGTTTGTTTATGTTAGAGACGATTTAGTTAATCTCTCTCATGAAAGATGCGGTGATATTATTGTTGTTGCAAATCACGATGTTTGGTTTACACACGACTGGTGGTACGAGGATTCAAAAGCACCAGATTACCAAACCACTGTTGATATACACAGAAAACCTGGTTACGACCCCCGCGAACTTTTTCTTGCAAATGGATGGAGAGGGAATCGCATAAGAATTGCAATGAAAATACTTCTCAAGAAGTTAGGAAGCAAGACCATTCTTGATGTAATTACTCTTGACCCAACTAAAGTCAAGGGCTCACACGGAAGAACCGTTGAGATGGGAGCACCATCTCCAATCCTGATATATCCAAAGTGTGCAAAAAAAATGCCGCAGTCTCTTCCTTCTGCGGCACTTAAAAATCTTATCATTGAGTGGGTTACTTCTTAGTTCTTTCATCCATACTTGTCATAACTAAAACAAGGTCCATCATGTCTACAACACCGTCGGTGTTTATATCTCCAGAGTTTGGTTTTGGACATGCAAGCAATTGTTCATCACAGTTCGTGCTTGGACCAAGCCAAGACCCACCTGCTTTTATACACGACTGCTCATCTACAATTAAACATCCAGTGCCGATACAACACGCACCAGTTGCTTTGCCTTGTGCGACCATATAGCCGCCAGATCCAGCAACAGTATCGTGATCGATTAGCGTAAATTTGCAGTCAGTTATCGTTGTTGCACTTCTATATCCTCGGTACAGAGCACCACCTCTAAACATCGCAAAGTTCTGAGTAAAGACCGTATCTACCAACCGACCACTGCTGTCATAATCGTAAACTCCACCGCCGTTGTAACCTGCATGATTGCGCAAAAATTTACACTCAACTATCTTGGCACTAGAACCAAAGTTATACATTCCCCCACCACCATAATTGGCAAGGTTGTCTGAAACTTCTGACCTATGTATTTCAGGTCTTCCACGATTGTTGTAAATTCCTCCACCTCGTTCAGATTCATTTGAAACTATTTTGCAATCAGTAATTACTGTATTGGATCGCTCTCCGTTAAAAATTGCTCCACCTTGGTATGAAGCTTTGTTACTCACAAAAATACAATTCTTAATTGATGGGCTAGAATGCAAACACAACAATCCGCCGCCAACTGTTTCTTCTTTGCTGTAAAGATCGGTATTTCCAGTTCCACCAGTAATCGAAAAGCCATCTAAAACGGTGCTGGGTCCCTCACCACTAATGCATTTCACTACACTATCTTGTTTATCCAATCCGTCAATTGTTGTCTCTGAAGCTCCATCTGTGCTTTTTAGAGTAATCGCCTTTCCCTTGAAGTTAATTGTCTCATAGTACCTTCCTGGAGAGACAAGAATGACGTCGTCGCCTTGAGCAAGATCAATAGCTTCCTGTATTGTCGCAACTTCCCTAGGAACTGCTATGGTATCTGCAGCAGCCAATTGCATAAGTGTTGCAACGAAGAAGGTTACAATCACTTTTCTAGTTGAATTGACTAAGTTAATGCTCATGTTCTTCAATATGTGTTTTCACGGTCTGCCCACCAAGGCAAGCGTTATACTCTAGCACATTTTTGATCTAAAACTCGTATAAACCCTTTATTAGCATAGGTTTCCGTAAATAGTTATGGTAATTTGGGGTACTTAATTCGATCTAATCGGTTAAATAACCCATTTTGGCGGTTATGCGGTTTGGGTTCTATATTATTTGTTTGGCCTTCTAAGTACAATTCCTCTCGTGGATGCAAAAAACAATCGATTTTTAGCTCTTAACAATACGGTTAACAGAGTTTCCTCGTTCGTTTTATCTCATTTTTTAGACCATAACTTCACAATTTCATCAAAAAATGACGGTTCTGAAGTGACAAATATAGATTTAGAGGCAGAATTGTTAGCAAGACAGTTACTTCTTAAGGAATTTCCAGATGATGGTTTTCTAGGAGAAGAGCACGGAGAACAAAGGGGAACCAGCGAGTACAAATGGATAGTAGACCCAATAGATGGAACTGCATCGTTTGCTAGAGGAGTTCCATTATTTGGGACATTAATTGGGCTAGAGTTTAATGGAGAGACAATTGCTGGCGCTGCATCAATCCCTGCCCTTGATGAAAAAATCTCTGCTTCTCTAGGTAATGGTGTTATTTATCAAGGCGACAAAAGTGTAGGTGTTTCATCAGTTGAAGAGATTAACAACGCCCTAGTTTGCACAACATCTTATGACTACTACAAGCAGACAAACTCTCAGCAACTGCATACTAGGTTGCTTGAATGTGGTTGCTCAATAAGAGGATGGAGTGATTGTTACGCGTACATGTTGCTATGCACCGGAAGGATTGATGCCGTTGTAGAACCATTGCTTTACCAGTGGGACATCAATCCTTGGCTCCCTATTATCAAAGAAGCTGGCGGAAAATATTCTCCAATTTCAAAAGGCGGAATTGCATCAAACCACAACTTACACAAATCTCTTTGCCGTGCTTTATCATGCACACCATGAAAAAATTACCAATTGAAGAAACAATCAAATCACTTGGCGGTTGCGAAAGAGCAAGCGAAGGTGTTCATCGAGTTGCGAATAGATGGCAGGATTCAGATGGGGATTCGGATGAGTTTAAAACATTTTGCGAGGAACATTTTGTAACAACCGATGAGGATAGGACTAGGTTGTTAGATCGCTACGAAAGTGCGATGGGCTCTCTAGGGGGACACTTATATGAAATACGAAGACATCTTAGGAGGTGGACTGACCTTCGAGGTGATGAAATGCCAGAAGTTGACAATGCAATGGCCATGTTTGATCCGTGCCCTGATTTGTCAGATCAATTGTACAAACAAAAAATTGCGTTTATTGCGCTACTAAACTTTTCTAGACCAGATCTTGAAACCATGTTGAAGGATGGCGAAAACTGGTCTACGGATGATTGGGCTGAGGTGCGCATAGGCAAGGCGTTTGGTCCACGTATTCCTGCTGAAGTCAATGACCGTGCTCGTGAACTTGAACATAAAGCAGATATGTTTGTTAGTGAATTTCATGTTCCTGTTGGATGTATGATTGATGCAAATGGCAAGTCATGGTTCGACAAAGACCGGAAACTAATTGCGCATTGGTTAATTCGTGAAGAAATAAAAGCTGGATACACTCAGGACACCGGAATAGATAAACAACGTGCCCTTTCGTGGGTTATGAGCCGACACATCGATGGCACCATTCCGAAACAGGTTATGAATAGCACTTGTGAGGGAAAATGGAATCCAAAAACAAATACAATTGATGATAAAGATCCTGGCGAACTAGTTGGATCTGCACGCTATGAACAATTAAATACTCAACGTTCGGTCGCTGTCGATTACGATAAATATTACGACGAGCACCCAACAGCTATCGCTCGGAAATTCGATTTAGAACGGGAAATCCCTGAAGATGCTGTCGAACAATTAATGATTGATTTGCTTGAAGCGCCTGTACGAAAAGAGATTGCTGCGTACATGTCTGCAAAACTTGGCCGTCCACTCGAGGCCTTCGACATTTATTTAGAAGACATCGATGAAGGCGCGAGTTCTGCAGAACTTGAAGAACGAGTAACCTCAATGTTCAAGGACGAAATTGAATTCCAAAACAACATTCCTAAAGTGCTAAAAGGTCTTGGATACAACAACGAAGATGCAGATTTCCTTGGATCACGAGTGAATGTTGAAATTGCGCGGGGTGCAGGTCACGCAATGAGGCCGGGTATCCCAGAGTACAACGCATGGCTTCGCACTAATCGGCTTGACGACTGTCTTGGGTGGGACGGTTTTGACACCGCCATGCACGAACTTGGGCACAACCTTGAACAACTTATCTCAACACATTTTGTACCAAGACCACTGCTTCGCAATGTACCAAACACTGCATGCACCGAGGCGTTTGCTTTCTTGTATCAAAATAAAGCAAGAGAAGTTGTTGGTTTGCCTGAAGAAGACGAAGCAAAGTCATTTGCCCTTGCCTCAGTTGAAGGGTTACTTGCTGCATGCCAAATTGCGGGTCCTTCTCTCGTTGAGCTTTATACTTGGCGTTGGTTATATGAAAACCCTGAAGCAACTTCAGAAATGTTGCGGGACGAAATGCTAAACATTGCAGAAGATGTTTGGAATAAGTACTTCAAAGAGTATTTTGGCGAAGACCCTTATCACATCCTTGCGGCATACCAACACATGATTGCATACCCGCTTTACTTGCCTGACTACACGATTGGACACGTAATCAGCCATCAAATCAAATCGCACATGCGGGGTAAGGACTTGGCTTTAGAAACGAAACGCATTTGTTCTATTGGACGTCTTACTCCAGATCAATGGATGAAAAACGCAGTAGGAAGCGGCATTTCCGCGCAACAACTCATTGATGACGCAACAAACGCTCTCCCCATTCTAAGGGTCTGACCCCAGACATGACCCCAGACATGACCCCGTATCAATCCCAGACAAGGATGGGGCCGTAATCATCCATCTCTAGAGTAACTCCTAGGATTGCATCATCAGCAGAATCTTCTTCCTCAATTAGAAATAGATTGTCTTCAACAACCCCATCTCTTCTTCTCCAACGTGAAGTTGTCGTTGTTCCATCATTCCATTCAATAGAATTGTCAGCATATAAGACCCAACCTCTCCAAGATCCATCGTTATCAAGGGTCATCGAGTTAGTTCCATCTATTCCGTCCTCTGGACCTCGGCTCCCTATAATTGGAAACCTACCCGCCTGAGGGTTCCATCGTTTCTTAAGACGTTCACCCCAGAGTGGCATGTGTGCATAGGAAACATTTGATGTTTGTGACAAATCAGCAGAAAAATTTGAGTCCCAATATCCATTCGCATAACTAGGTTGAACTACTTCAACCCAACCTCGGTCTGTTGGTGAAACCAGTTGTTCAGGTTTTACCATGTTTTCTTTTATGAGTGCTGACCAAAAATTCGCTGAAGTGTTTTCATAAACATCGTTTGATTTTGATAGTCTACTTGGTACCAAAAATCCATCCCCGTTGGTAATTGCATAAATTGATAACGATCGTCCTATCAATTGGATTTGTATTTGGTCTTGCATTCCCCAAAGGGAATCGTCTGTCTTTTGATCTCCTCCAGTCACTGCTTTTTGCATTGAAGTCATATAAATTGACATCAAAACAACAACACAAGCCAACGAAATTAAAATTCCGACCAATGACAAGCCACGATGTTTCGCTTGGTTCATGTAACCATTCTACGCGCTATCAATTATTTGGCTTAGTTTTTTATTGACAAGGTCCCCAATTACCTCCAACAATCAATAAGTCAACTACATCTACAATGCCATCGCCATTTATATCCCCTGATCTGACCTGCCCCCCAAAAACTAGTCCACTCCTTATGCGATAAAATTGCAGAGTAGACACAATTTGGAAGGCAGGAAATCATGGCAAGGAAACGACATTCAGCAGAACAGATTATCAACAAACTCAGAGAAGCAGAGGTCCA
>JASMLG010000126.1 GCA_030748805.1 Phycisphaerales bacterium
CCGCGTCGCAGAACCCAATCCGTGCCATTATTTAAAAAACCGACCGCAAGGGTCGGTTTCTTAAATAGCGGGGACAGGATTCGAACCTGCGACCTTCAGGTTATGAGCCTGACGAGCTACCAGACTGCTCTACCCCGCAATAGGGGTTTGAGATTATACGCTAATTGGCTTTATTTGGCGTAACTAGTCGATAAATAAGGGTGTCTTTTATTACTAGAATTGATCTTGGTTGGTTTTACCTTATTTGTGGTTTAACACTTACAGTAGCGGCAATTATCATTCCAGCAAAAGAAGATCTTCTTCAGTTAGAACTAAAACGAGATGCAATTGTATGTGACTTGGATGGACTACGATCTCAAATTGAAGTTTACAAGCAGTTCCTAGATGACTTGAAGGATTCTGATTCAGAGATTCATGATAAAGTCGCTGAGATGCAATTCAATTTAACTTCAAATGGAGCCCCCATTGTGATTGATATGTCTGCTTCACAAACACCTCTGGCTTGGCTTTCAAAACGAGCAAGAAAGGCGAAAGTTTTAGAAGTTGAACATAATCATGCATCGTTGCTTACTTCGATTGTCCAAGGACGAGGAAGGTTGTGGCTTATTGCATGCGGAGCATTTCTGATGTTTGTTGGTCTAGTTGGAAACAAACAAAATATTTGATAAAACTTCTAGAATTTGACGAAATTCCGCAGCAAATTTTGGAATTTTAGAAAACACTTGTAGCATTTAAAAAATGTCATGGGAAGTACAAGAGATTGAAGACAACTCGTTGAGATTATTATGTGTTGATGGGCTTGGCGGGGCCACAATGTCAAAACTCGTACATGGGGCAGGTGGTTTAAATGAAGCTGGCGATGCAGTAGTAGCAGGTGACGCACGTGATTGGATGCCCAAAGGTGCTTGCGAAATGTTAAGGGAACGTATGCAACGATTTGAAGTCGACTCAGCTCGATTGTCGGCTGATGCAGTGGAAGCGAAGATCGTATTAGTCACGGATGACGACTTCCCTAGACAATTATCACCGCTTCCCGCCTGCCCTAGCGTGCTTTGGTATAGAGGGTGCCTAGATGCAATCCACCTTGCTTCAGTAGGAATTATTGGAGCAAGGCGGTGTAGTTCGTATGGTGTTAATCAAGCAGAACTGTTTACAAAGCAAATTGTTGATGAGGATTTAGCGATTATCTCAGGAGGTGCTAGAGGAATAGATGCCGTAGCACACAGAAGTGCCATTAGAAGTGGTGGGCTAACTTCTGCAGTTCTTGGATCGGGACTTGGAGTTGTTTATCCACCTGAGCATTCAAGTTTGTTTGATTCAATAGTTGCAAGTGGAGGAGTTGTATTGAGTGAATTTCCATGCCATAGACCTCCAAAGCCCGCAAACTTTCCACGAAGAAACAGAATAGTTTCAGGATTATCATCAGTAATACTTGTAGTAGAGGCGGCTCGAAGAAGTGGTGCCTTAATTACTGCGAGGATAGCAGTTGAAGAACATGGGCGACAAGCATTTGCAATACCAGGTCGGCTCGGAGATTGCACATCTGCTGGCTGCTTGCAGACGATACGTGATGGTTGGATGGAGATTGCTATTAAGCCTGAAGATATAAGTGAGGAAGCATTTAAATCTTGGGCGCTGCTCTCAGGTACTAATAACTTCTCAAAACGCCTGTAACGATTCCTTGCACTTGACATGAATCAACTATGATTGGATCAAAACTTTGATTAGCTGGTTGTAATCTAATTGTTCCATTGGGTTCTTTGTAAAAGGTTTTTAAAGTTGTTTCTCCATCTGGAAGTAAGGCAACAACTCGGTCACCGTTCTTAGCAGTAGATTGTTTTTGAACAAGAACATAGTCACCATCTAATATGCCTTCTTCTCTCATTGACTCGCCTTCGACTTTTAGGGCAAACGTTTGCCCTTGTTGACCAATGCGTGGACCGAACATATTTATAAGATCAATATTGTCGCAATCTTCGCATCTCTCAATGGGCATTCCTGCTGCGATGCGACCCACCAATGGGAAGCGCATCGCAGCATTCTCTTCTTGTTCGTATTTTAACGCTAGTTCTTCAGTAATCGACAAAGAGCGTGCCCTGTTGGCTTCTCTGGTTAAAGCGCCTTTGCGAATTAGCGCTTCTATTCGTTCGAAAACAGTCACCTTGCTTACTCCTATTTGTTCTGCGAGTTCTTGCATTGTTGGTGAGTAGCCATGATCGTTTTGGCATTGTCGTATTAATTCGAGCACTTCGATTTGCTTGGGCGTTAGGTTCATCGTCATGATCCTTATGTAAAGTGGTTGTGCGACCAAAAAGTGATAGTTGAGTAATGATGCAGATTACGCCTTCTGCATTATTAAATAGATTCGTCGTTATATTTGCGAACTTTTTCCTACGTGGTTTTCGTTTTGGTGTTTGTTGAAGAGAGCATTCCTTCAAAACATTTTCAGAAGAGTCAGCAGGTGATAGGAATACACGATCTATTTTGAAAATGCGATCAAGTAAAGTTTTCTTCACTCTCCTGTAAAGAGGTGGAGGAGTAGAGAAATCGCCGCCTTCGACTGCAACAATTCTATTGCCTTCTCCATAATACGAAGTACCGTAAGTAGTGCTTGGTCCAAGTTGTAGTAGGGGTGGTTCCATAATTCAATGCTCCTGTCTTCAATAGGACTATCGGCATCTTTGTACGGATTATGTTAGGCGAACATAAGCATAAAGTCAACTCATCTTAAAAAAACGTTATTCTACGGCTGTGAAGCCCATTGAAGAGTATAAAAAAGTTGAGAAATGGATGTTAGACCCTACCATTTCCTATATTAATCACGGTAGTTTTGGCGCCAGATTACGAGAAGTATATGAATTTCAGCAAGAACTCAAGGCAGAATTAGAACGATCTCCTGTCGATTTTCTACTTAGGCAGGGATATAGATTAGAAGAAGCTCGAAATGTTGTAGCAGGATTTTTAGGTGCCGATATTGATGGCTTTGGTTTTGTCGATAATGCAACCACTGGCATAGGTTGCGCGATCCAAGATATTGAATTGGAGTCGGGTGATGAAATATTAGTAACTGACCATGTTTACAATGGAGTCAGGCAATTATTAAAACATAAAGCGAGTTACTCTAACTGTTCATATCGGGAAATCGAAATTGGATTAACAATTACTAATAATGGGCAAATAATCGAGAAGGTTGAAAGTGCAATAACTAGTGCCACAAAAGTACTAGTGATTGACCATGTAGCTTCAGCAACTTCGATTGTATTCCCAGTGAAGGAAATCATTAAAATATGCAGAAATAAGGGGGTTTTTGTTATTGTTGATGGGGCACATGCACCTGGAATGCTTGATTTGAATATCTGTGATTTGAATCCAGATTGGTACGTAGGCAATTTGCATAAATGGGTATGCGCTCCATTAGGCGCTGGTTTTATCTGGGCTTCAAAAGAACAGAGGGCTAATACCCATCCGATGACAATTAGTCATCCTTATCTTGAGGGATATAAGAGAGAATTCGAATGGCAGGGGACCAAAGATATAACTCCTTGGCTCTCTTCTTCAGAAGCAGTAAAAATTTGGCAAGAGGTTGGATGGGAAGAAATACGTAAGCATAACCATGAACTTGCTACTTGGATGCAACTAACATTAGTACAAGAGTTCGGGGTTACAGAGGTATCGGCACTCGATGGATCTATGATTGGCAATATGGCTACAGTTCGGCTCCCTGACTGGTGTCCAAATAATATGGATAGTTGTTTGCTATTCATGAATGAACTTTTCACTAAATATCAGATTGAGGTACCAGTATTTGAATTTCAAGGAAATGCGGTCATTAGAGTAAGTGCACAGTTGTATTCAGCTAAAAGCGATATAACAACTTTAATATCCGCTATTGAAGACAAACATGTCTGCAATAGTGATTTAACGCCATAAGAATCAAGAAAAAAAACAATTTTTATGTTGACATATCATAAAAAATAGTGCAAATTACAAGTGTCCGTTTGCCGGATAGTATCACGCTGGTACTTTTCCCTACGAGGGGGGAAGACCTATCATCATTTCTACGACAGTGGAAATCATGATTTTGTCGAGTTCAAAGGCGTGTCAAGGGACGGATATGCCGCATGAATTCGGCACTGTTAGGATTGGCACTTTGTAGGTGTCAAGAAATACGTAAGGGAACATAACCTTGACCTGAGAAAGAGGTTGTGCAACAGACAAACGCTTCCACGTTCTGTTGCTTGGTTAATCTTCAGTTTCCCAAAGAAATGGGCTCTTGGCCGGCAAGAGCCCTTTTTCTTGCGCACTAATTTATGTGAGGGCTATACCACAAACCGGTGAGTTCCAAATGGCTAGTTTATGAGAAGGTAGCTCCAAGGAGTCCAGCATCTGGTCCAAGTTCAGTGGTTTTGAATTGACACTGCAAACAATGTTTAGGAAAAACGTCTTGTTCAAATTGTTTTCTTATTACTTGGATGTAATCCTTGCCAAGTGTTTCAATCAGCCCACCTCCAAGAACAACTATGTCTAATGACAATAGAGTGATTACGTTTGCAATCGAAGTGCCAATGCGTTCGGCTCCAGCATTAATTAAATTAGTAATGGATTCATCGGTGCCATATACTTTTGCTAGTGATTTTATATCAACATCTGAATGCTTCAACATTTGTTGAAATCCACTTCTACTAGCAAAACTCTCAAGAACTCTTGTTGGTGAATCTGGATTAAATTCACTAATTCCCATCCCAAACTCTCCACCAGTACCAAGTGGTCCCCGCCAAACTTCTCCGTCAAGAATTAATCCTCCCCCGATTCCAGTACCAATCCAGACGGCGAACATCGATTCGCTGCATCGACCTGCACCATATTTGAATTCACCCCAAGCGGCTGCAGTGACATCGTTTTCGATTGTAACTTTGCAATCAAGTTCCTGTGAGACAAAATCTGCAAGAGGGGAGTCATTCCAATCGAGATTCTGTGCTCTTAGGACAACACCACGTTCAACGTCCACGCTTCCCGCTACTGAAATGCCAACTGAAGATATGTCATTACCTGCAATTTCTCTTATAGCATCACATACTTGCATTGAAACAAGATCAAAATTGCTCCTTGCTGCAATTGGTTGGTGATTTCTCTTTAGAACTTTGCCGTTTTCTACAATGCCTACAAGCAAATTTGTCCCACCGATATCCACTCCAATCTTCATTGGTTTTCTGGGGACTTTGTATGGAAGTCAGTTGCTGATTGAAACATCTGTGCTGCACGAAGCAATTTGGAATCTTCGTACCAACCACCTTGCAGATGTAGACCAATAGGCAAACCGTTTTCCGAGAAGCCGCATGGAATAGAAATTCCGCAAATGCCAGCAATGTTAGTGTTTGCGGTATATATGTCACATAAATACATTGATAGTGGGTCTTGCTTTTCACCTATTTTGAATGCAACGGTTGGAGTGGTTGGTCCTAAAATAACATCGCACCGATTAAATGCTGTTTCATAATCACTGCAAATTAAACGTCTTACTTTTAGAGCATTGTTGTAATAAGCATCGTAGTAACCGCTACTCAAGACGTAAGTGCCTAGCATAATCCTTCTTTTGACTTCCTTTCCCAGTCCTTCTGCTCGGTTACGTGAATAAAATTCAAAAAGGTCTTTACATTTAACATCAGTTCTATGTCCATAACGAATGCCATCATATCTAGCTAAATTGCTAGAGCATTCAGCAGGAGCAAGAACATAGTAAGTTGAAATGCCAACATCAGTAAGTGGTAAGTCGATGTTTACAATAGTTGCGCCTAGTTCAACGTATGTTTCGATAGTTGTATTAATTGCTGCGTTGACATCTGGTTCGTTTTGATCTCCGATGTATTGGCTAGGTACTCCGATTCGTAGATTGGGAATGTGCTCGTTCAAATCTTCTGATAAATTAGGTGGCTCTTCGTTCCTACATGTGGAATCGAGTTCATCCGGCCCAGAAAAAACATCCACAATCAGAGCGGCATCTTCAACACTTTTTGTAAAAGTTCCAATTTGATCTAAACTTGAAGCAAATGCAACTAACCCATATCTGCTAACCAAGCCATAAGTTGGTTTGTATCCTACTACACCGCAAAAAGCGGCAGGTTGTCTGATAGATCCACCTGTATCTGAGCCAAGGGAAGCATCGCATAGACCTGCTGCAACGACAGCAGCACTTCCACCTGAAGATCCACCGGGAACTCTACTTGTGTCCCAAGGATTAAGTACAGGACCCCATGCGCAATGTTCAGTTGAAGATCCCATAGCAAACTCGTCGCAATTTGTTTTGCCAACTAATATAGCACCCTCATCTTCAAGTCGATCAATAACAGTTGCATTGAAAGGACTTTTGTATCCGGCGAGCATTTTTGAACCGCAAGTTGTTGTGCCAATTTTTGTTGCGATGTTGTCTTTAATTGCTATGGTCTTGTCTTTCAATTTTCCATCAGTGGAATCAGGAACATCTTCCCAAATTTCGTGGAAGGCATTGAACTTGTCTGATTCTATTATCGAGCTTAAGTTCATGCATTTCCTCCTAAAACCTTTGGAACATCAAAGTAAACATCTTTTATTGCAGGTGCATTGGCTAAGACCTGTTGCTGGGTGAGTGTTATTCCAGCAGTATCTTCGCGGGTTCTGTTAATTAATTCAGTTGGGTGATCTAGTGGTTCAATTCCTTCGGTATCAATGTTATTCAGTAGGTCTATATGCTCAAAGATTGCAGAGAGATCTTCTTTAGCCGCCTCAATTTCCTTATCTGTGAGGGCTAATCGAGATAAGTTCGCAACATGCCTAACCTGTTCTGTTGTCAATGATGTTTTCATAATGCGAAGCGTATCAGAATCTCATGATGTATCATGGGCCGTTTATGCTACCAAGTAAGTACATATCATTCTTATCTCGTGCAGTTGTGGCGATAGTGTTGCTACTCTTCTCTTTCGGAATTGTAGCAATCCTAGTCAAAACAAAACCCCTTCTTGAAACGGAACAAGGAGAGCGAGCATTGCCTGCAGTGATTGTTATGGAAGCAGGGCAAGTACCAATGCTTAGGCGGACCATCGGATACGGGACTGCTGATGCTATTAACCACGCAGATGTGCCAACGGAGGTTTCATCTACAGTGACAGTAGTTCCACCTACTTCTAGAGTTGGAAGGATGGTTAAACAAGGTGACTTGCTAGTTGAACTTGATGAGTCAGATTTTAAACAACAACTGGTTCGTGCTGAGCAAGCAGTAGCATCAGCAAAATCTGAACGCGACCTACTTGCAGTAGAAAGAGATGCGGCGGATAAGCGTGCAGCACTTTCTATTCAGGATTTACTACTGGCTGAACAAGAGTTTGAGAGAGTTCAAAAGGCGTTCGATAACGGAGCGGCAAAAGAGCGTGAGGTTGATCTTGCTAAACAAAAGTTGATTTCGGTTAAATCTGCGTCCATCAATTCGCAGGAATTAGCAAATAGATTCCCTGCTCTAGAAGAGCAATTAGGGACAACTATTGCAACAAGAGAGGCGGAGTTAGAACTTGCAAAAGAAAATGTTCATAGATGCAAGATTCTGAGTCCTATCGATGGCGTGTTGCAAGAAATCGATGTACGAGTTGGGGAACATGTTAATAATGGAAAGAGAGTTGCGAGAGTAATTAATAGTGGGACCATAGAAGTACCACTTAGACTTCCCTCATTTGCACGGGCACATGTTAATGTTGGAGATGATGTTAACCTTCGCTCAGCTGGATTTGGGAAAAGGTTCTGGAAAGCCCGTGTTTCGCGAATTGCACCTGAAGATGATTCTCAGACACGCACAATGATTATCTATGTAGATATTAATCAAGATCCAGCAGACCCTAATCGCGTTCCTCCCGGCCTGTTTGTTCGAGGTGAAGTTAAGAATTTGAAATCTCAAAAGCCGAGATGGATTGTTCCCAGAAGAGCAATTAGGGAAGATAGAATCATGGTAATACGTGACGCTATTTTGAGAAGCATCCCAGTTACTATAGATTACTCAGTGACTGGTGAAGCAAAAGATTTTGGGTTGCCTGATCTCGACTGGGCTGTCCTTGATACACCTCTCAAGGCAGGTGATTTAGTGGTCGTTGATCCGGGGGGTAATCTACGCGATGGCATGGATGTTAGACCTATTTACGCTAAAGAGGTTTCTTTGGAATGAATCTTCCGAAGTTTGGTGTAAAGAATCCAGTCCCAGTCAATCTACTTATGGCAGGTCTTATCCTTGCAGGTATTTTTTCATCGTTTACTTTGCGAAGGCAATTTTTCCCTGATATGGAATTTGATAAAGTTGTCGTTTCAATGGCGTATCCAGGAGCTTCTCCTGAAGATGTGCAATCTGCTGTTGCAAAACGTATAGAGAATGCAATCGTAGAGATTGACGAAGTAGATGAATTGAAAACAACTTGTTATGAGGGTTCTGTTTCAATTGTAGTTTCATTTAAGGAAGGCACTTCGCATATTGATGATGCGATAGATGAAGTTCGAAGGGCAGTAGAGTCATTGCAGGATTTACCTGCTGATGTTGAGCGACCTACCGTAACTCGTATCGAACCGAACATGCCAGTAATCATGGTTCAACTTTGGGGTGACATCGACAAGCAAGTAATGAAGCAAGCTATACGTGATGTTAGAGATGATTTGCTAACGTTCTCTGAGATGGGTGCAATTGCAGTCGGTGGAGATGTCAATAACGAGCTCACTGTTGAATTAGATCAAGATAGTTTAATTGAACATGGATTAAGCATCTCTAGCGTATCCGATCGCATTTCCTCTTGGATGAGGGAAATACCTGGAGGGACACTAAGAAGTGCCAGTGGTGATATTATTATTCGCACTGATACTCCAGACGAGTCTTCTATTGATATGGAAGAAATTGTTATACGTTCAGCACATGATGGAGAGACACTTTATTTAGGTGATATCGCAAATATTAAGACCACGCTAGTTGATATTCCAGTAAACGTTCGGTTCAACGAGCAGCCAGCAATGAATATATTTGTTACGAAATCTGGGGATCAAGATATTGTGTTGATGGCTGAAATTGTTAGAGCATACGTAGCAGGTCGAATGGGAGAGCCATTTGACTTAACTTGGAAAGAGTCATTATCTGGAGGTCGCACCAAGCGTCTAGAAGCATGGGAATTAGGGATGAATGCAGACCCCTTGCCAAAGGGTACTTCCATTTCAACTTTTACTGATTTGACTAGGTTCGTTGAAGGTCGTATGAACTTACTTACAGAGAACGCAATGCTTGGTGGTGTCTTGGTATTTATTTTGCTTCTACTAGCATTGAATTGGCGTGTTGCTCTTTGGGTAGGGATTGGTCTAGTTACAGCTCTTAGTGGGACGTTGTTCGTGATGTTTATGTTTGGGATTACGTTAAATATGCTCACAATGTTTGCGTTAATACTAGTATTGGGATTGTTAGTAGATGATGCTATTGTGGTTGCAGAAAATATAAAGGCCCAGCATGAACATGGAGTCCCAGCAATGGAAGCTGCGGTGAACGGCGCAGGTCAAGTGTTGTGGCCAGTAGTTGCAACTGTAATGACTTCCATTGTTGCATTTCTTCCTCTTACTTTTGTAAAGGGAAACATGGGTGATTTGTTAGGGGCATTACCAGTAGTGATTGCGTGTGCGTTAGCAATGAGTTTATTTGAAGCGATAATTATTTTGCCCGGTCACCTAGGTCATAGTTTGCAGAAAACAGAGAAGCCCACGAAATCAAAAATTGGTTCTCTTGTAAAAAGATTTGAAGTAAAAAGAGATTGGTTTGTGTTTGAGCGAATAGTTCCAACTTATCTTATGGTGTTACGTCTAGTTATCAAATTTCGCTATGTCTCACTTGCAGTGGCGTTTTCCACACTGATTATTTCATTCGGACTAGTTTCTGGTGGACGGGTTGGCTATGAGTTTATGACCATTCCAGATGCTGAAACGATTGCAATTAACATTCGCATGCCGGAGGGAACTCCGTTTTCTTCAACTATGGAGATGCTGGAACATATTGAAAAGTCCGCTAGAAAACAGAAGCAAGTGCACTCCATCAGTACGATTGCAGGAGCGCAAATGCAAACAGAAGGGACTTCAGGTGGCTTATCTTCTAATCTTGGACAGTTATTTATTGAGTTAACTCAAGCAGAAACTCGAACTCGTAATGCGAATGAAGTAATTGATCTCATTAGAGAAGAAATTGGGGATCGCTCCAACTTGGCAGACAGTATTTCTTATGAAATGATGTCAGGCGCTCCTGGAGGGGCAGCCATAACTATTCAGTTGCATGGCGAAAATGAAACATCATTGTTTGCAGCATCTGAACGCATTCAAAAAGATCTACGTAAATTTTCTGCAGTGCATGATATTGTCGATAGTGCATCATCCGGTCAGCGGGAACTTCATATCGAATTAAGAGATGGTGCTTCAAGTTCAGGATTAACACTATCGGATCTTGCACGCCAGGTTCGTGGTGCTGTCTACGGAATTGATGCACATGTCTTTGCTCAAGGTGATGAAGAAGTTGATATAAGGGTGAAGATGGGGGAAGATATACGCAGAAATGTCGGTGAATTAGAACAACTTTGGATTGTTACTCCTACAGGTAATTCGATTCCTCTAGTTGAAGTTGCAAGAATAACTGAGCGTAGAGGGTTTACCACGATACACCGTCTTGATAGGCAACGTACTTTGACGATTACTGCAGAAACAATCGATGGAGTTAGTCCTGAGACAGTTGTTTCTCAATTGCCATACGAACAGTGGCGAAGCGATTACCCCGATATAACAATCCAGAAAGGTGGAAGGCAAGAGCAGCAAGCAGAGGCCTTTGCTTCTTTGCCTATTGGATTTGCTGCTGCGTGCCTAATGATTTACATTATTCTTGCATGGCTCTTTGGAAGTTACTATCAACCGCTGATCGTAATGCTTGGAATACCCTTTGCAATCATCGGTGTTATTTGGGGGCATTACTTTGCTGGGGTTTCTCTTTCATTCTTGAGCATGATTGGTTTTGTCGCACTCAGTGGGATTGTTGTAAATGACTCTTTGATATTTGTTGAGTTCTATAACAACAGAAGAGATGCTGGCGATAATATGTCAGAAGCACTTCTAAGTGCCGGTGGCGCTCGCTTGAGACCCATTTTCTTGACAACTATCACAACGGTACTTGGCCTGACGCCGTTGATGCTTGAGCAGTCAATGCAGGCAAGGTTTTTGATCCCAATGGCACTGGCAATATCATTTGGGCTGATGAGCGCTACTGTGCTTATCCTCTTGCTATTACCGGCTTTATTGGTTATTGGTGATGACTTTAGAGCTCTTGGGAAATACCTCTGGACAGGTGGTGATAATCGTCCGCTATAATACCCTAGAACCTCAAGAATCCTCGGAAACCCTAGGGAAGCAAGCACTGTTGTTCCCCAATTTAACAATTAGTGATTAAAACGTAAATGAAGTTACTGCAAGGCATTCCAGTTAGCCCAGGCGTCGTAATTGGACGTGCAATCGTGCTAGATAAATCTCTGCATAGAGTACCTTTTCTAATTCTCGATGCTGAGGAAATTCCAAAAGAACTTGAACGGTTTAATAATGCTATTGCTGGGGCAAGAAATGATGTGACTCGAGATCGCGACAGAATTGCCGAAACTCTCGGGGAAGAGCCAGCCAAAATTTTTGATTTTCACATCGGGTTATTGAGAGATAAGACCTTGGTTGATCCAATCCGAGAGCGGATTGAGTCAGAGGGAGTAAACGCAGCGTTTGCTGTGGTTGAGGCCTTTGGCGAACTTGCCGACCAATTTCGTTCAATGAATGATTCTGTTTTTAGAGATAAGGCAAACGATGTGTTTGATTTAGAACGTCGATTGTTAACTCAGTTGACAGGTGGTTCAAAAGATCGTCTTGCGTCGGTAAAAGAACAAGTAATAGTTATTTGCCACCAAGTTACTCCAGCAGATGCCGCTACATTCAATCATAAAAATGTACTGGGGATTGCAACTGATGTTGGCGGTAGAACTGACCACAGTTCCATTGTTGCAGCAGCAATTGGTATTCCAGTTGTTGTTGGATGCAAGTCAGTCGCTGAAGAAGTTAGCGATGGAGATTTACTGATTCTTGATGGCAAATCGGGAACAGTAATAATTTCTCCCGATGATGAAACAGTTGCAAACATGCAACGAAATATAGAAGTTCTTGAAACTTTTAAAGAGAAAACTAGGGAAGTCGCTAAGCAAAAGTCAGTTACACAAGATGGTGTTGAAGTGCATCTTCATGGAAACATAGAATTCGCTCATGAGATTGAACAAGTTATTGAGAAGGGTGGAGAGGGTGTTGGATTGTATAGAACTGAGTTTCAATATTTAACTAGTACTCACCTGCCAACTGAAGACGAACTTTTTGCTGAATACGCAACGGCTATAAAGCATCTTGATGGACGAATGTTAACTCTGAGAACACTTGATTTGGGCGCTGACAAATATACTCAATCACAAGCAATGGAACCAGAACGTAACCCGTTTTTGGGACTTCGGTCAATACGGTATTGCTTGCAAAATCAAGAACTATTTAGAACACAGTTACGAGCAATCATTCGTGCATCTGCAATTGGTCCGCTTCGTGTCATGTTGCCACTCATTACCTGTATGAATGAGTTGCGACAAGCAAAATTAATTTTTTCTGATGTAATTGAAGAATGTGAAGAAGATGGTATCGATTTCAATAGAAAAATACCCCTTGGTATCATGATTGAAGTTCCAAGTGCGGCATTAATGGCCGCAACTTTTACTAGAGAAGTGGACTTCTTTTCAATCGGAACTAACGATCTAATTCAATACACAGTTGCGGTCGATCGTGGGAATGAACATGTCGCTAGTCTGTATACAGCTGCTAATCCTGCAGTGATTAAACTTATGAAGTCGGTTATTAGGGCTGCTAGGAGGGGAAAAATAGAAACATCTCTGTGTGGAGAGATTGCTAGTGATCCGATATATACTATGTTACTAATCGGTCTTGGGCTGAGGCATTTATCCTTAGTGCCGTCCCAAATCCCCTCAATAAAGCAGGTGATTAGGAAAGTCAAGGTTGATGAATGTGAGCGGCTTGCTAGGAAAATTGGCTCGCTCGATTCGGATCGTAGGATTTTGTCTACGCTTCGAAATGAATTGCAGAAAACTGTGCCTGAGGCACTTGGCGGATGGTCCGCCTTGCAGAGTTCTTAGGCATTTAACGAATCATTGGTTCTCGCAGGGATCGCATAAACGGCCTGCGAAGCCAGCCAAGTACGAAGGGATGGCATAGATTGTCACCCAAAATCACACCCGAACAATGTTCGTGTTTAGAACCAACTTGACTGTTGTGTAGTAGTGATGAAGTGATTTGGCTTATCGCGAATGCGGAAAAGGTCTATTTTGACAAACGCAAAAAAAGTGGACAAGGGAAATTCCAAAAAAATAATCAAAGAAGTAATGATTGTAAATGATGATCCGGGTGTTGAAACCCGTATTGCAATCTTGGAAAATGGTCGCTTAGAGGAACTCTACACAGAGAGAACTAAACAAGTTACCGGTGTAGGAAACATTTACAAGGGGCGAGTGACGAACGTTGAGGCAGCAATTCAGGCAGCTTTTATTGACTATGGTGGATCTCAAAGTGGGTTTCTTCATGTTACTGACTTGCACCCAAAGCATTTTCCGGGCAAAGAAACTAGTGAACGAGTTGGCAAAAAAATTGCAAAATACAATCGCCCACTAATTCAAAAATGTTTAAAGAAAGGTGACGAAGTTTTAGTTCAAGTCATTAAGGAAGGGATAGGCACTAAGGGGCCAACTTTGACAAGTTATCTTTCAATTCCCGGTCGTCTATCTGTGATGATGCCATACATGGATAAAGTTGGCGTGTCTCGAAAAATTGAAGATGAAGATAAACGTCGAGAAATGAGGAAGATGCTTGATTCTATAAATCTTCCAAATGGATTTGGTTTTATTCTACGTACAGCGGGCTTTGGTAAGAACAAAACAGAAGTAAAACGAGATATTGCTTATCTGATTCGTCTTTGGAAGATGATTGAGAGAAGAATTAAGAGTGTTGGGGCTCCTTGCCAACTCTATAACGAATCAGATTTACTTGTTAGAACTATTCGTGACATTCTTCGCCCAAGCATTAACGCAATTATTGTCGATTCAGATTCAGCTTACGAAAGAATTTCATCCTTTCTCAAAATTGCAGCGCCGCGTTCATCGCGCAAATTGATTCGTTATTATGAATCGTCCCCAATTTTTCATTCATTCAATTTAGAAAAACAAATTGAAGAAGTTCATAGCAGAGAAGTTGAATTGCCAAGCGGCGGGCGACTGGTAATTGATCAAACAGAGGCACTAGTTGCCATTGATGTTAACTCTGGGAAGAGTAGAGGAGCTAAAAATAGTGAGGTGAATGCCCTTAATACCAACTTAGAAGCGGCTGATGAAATTTGTCGGCAACTTCGTCTACGAGATCTCGGTGGTATTGTGATTTCCGATCTTATTGATATGGGAAGATCTTCAAATAGACGTAAGGTTGAAGACAGATATCAAGAAAATCTTGAACGAGACCGAGCGCGATCAACAGTGCTTCCAATTAGTAGGTTTGGTCTGTTAGAAATGACAAGACAGCGAATTAGACCAAGTGTGCTTGACAGCCATTACGTTGCTTGTTCTCATTGTGACGGAAGAGGGAATGTTAAGACAACAGAAGAGGTAGCTGCTGATGCAACTAGGCACTGTGGGTGGTTGTTGTCTCACAATAGAATTCGTAGAGTTGAATTGACTTGCTCGCCTGCTGTAGGAACGTACCTACTTTCAAATCGGCGTGCAGAGTTGAATAGATATGAGGAGCAGTCAAACAAAAGAATTGTAGTTAGGATTAGTGAAGAATTGGCAACAGATCGCTTGGTGTATTATGCTTATGACGAACGTGGTGCGGACATCGAATTGAATTCACTTTCAGATGTTATTCCTCCAACTTTACAAGAATTGGTGAAACTAGAAAATATGTTTGCCAAAAAGCCCAAAAGTGCAGTTCAAAAAAGGTCTAAGCGTGGGGGAAGAAAGAAATTACCACTTGCTGATGCTGCGTCTATATCAGGAGGAGATGATTTGGGCGAAGAAATGGCTCTTCTTAATAAACCAAAGCTGAAGAAAAAGGTTAGCAAGAAAAGATCGACCAAAAAGAATGAATCCAAGAAGGATTCTCCCGCAGATGCTGCAATGCGCGTATATCAATTCGCTAAGAGCATTGGCAAGAGCAGTAAGGAAATAATAACTATTTGTAAGGAGCAAGGTCTTGACGTGCGGAATCATATGTCAAAGATGACTGATGAAGTAGTGACGAAACTCGCTGAAACAATCGAAGGAAGAGACGAAAAAAGAAAGCAAAAAAGAAAACGCCGAAAATCTAAAAGCAAAACAAAGAAAAAACCAAGAAAAGTTTCAGTTGCAGATGGCAAGAAAAAAGTAAAGAAAGAGCCAACAAAAAAGAAGACTGGTAAGAAGAAGCGATCTCGTAAGCGCGTAAATAAAAAAGGCAAGAAAAAACAACTAAACGTTGAGACCAAGCAAGACAAACCTGTGAAAGTAAGTAAACCAAGGCGTACGTTATATGGTGGGAGCCGCCGCGAAGTAACTTCTTTCGAAGTGCAAGCAATTAGAGATGAAAGAACATGAGTAAGCGCCTGTTTATTCTGGGCTCAACTGGGTCAATTGGTAGAAGTACTGTAGAAGTTGTCAAACATCTTCGTGCGATTGATGGCAGTGAAAGTTGGCCGGTTATAGGTCTTGCAGCAGGGTCAAATGTAAATCTTTTGAAAGAACAAGCGGATGCTCTTGGTGCTAGAGCAATCTCAATCTCTACTGGAAAATCAATTGGGTATGAGAATGAATATGAATCTGCGGTAGAGTTACTTAAAGAACACGCTGAGGAAGGGGACTTGGTTGTAGCAGCCATCGTTGGGTTTGCTGGAATATACCCTGTTCTAACAGCCATAGAACTTGGATGTGATATTGCTCTTGCGAACAAAGAAACTTTAGTTGCAGGAGGGAAAGTTGTGATGGATGCAGTTGCCAATCATGGCGTGAAGTTACTGCCAGTTGATAGTGAGCACTCAGCAATTTTTCAATCTCTTTGTGGATGTAGGAACAAGGAGATTTCAAAAATTATTCTGACTGCAAGTGGAGGGTCTCTGAGAAAACTTGCAAAAGATGAAATTTCTTCTGTAAGCGTTGAACAAGTTCTCAAACATCCGACTTGGAATATGGGAGCAAAGGTCACTGTTGATTCAGCGTCTCTGATGAATAAGGGGCTAGAATTAATTGAAGCACACTGGCTCTTCGGAGTTGAAGCGTCTCGGCTTGATGCCATCATACACCCTCAATCGATCGTGCATGGGATGGTCGAGTTTTGCGATGGTTCTCTGATTGCTCAAATGTCACCTCCAGATATGCGACTTCCAATTCAGTATGCACTTACTTGGCCAGAGAGAGTTGAGGGATGCAGTTTGCTTTTGGATTGGTCTAATATGACTTCCTTGGAATTTGAACAAGTTGACCACTCAAAATATCCGGCTGTTGGGCTTGCTTTTGAGGTGATTAAAAGGGGTGGAACCTCAGGTGCAGTATATAATGCGGCAAATGAGGAAGTTGTTCTCGCTTTTCTTGAACAAACCCTTCCATTTACGTCGATGGTTGGTATCGTTGAGAAGGTACTTGAGAACATATCTATTAATGATCACGTAGATTTTAAATCAGTGGTTGCAGCAGATGATGAAGCAAGAATGATGGCTCGCGAAATGATTGTTTCAACTAAGGTGAACTCGTAAAGGATTGTGATGAATTTTGATTCGATTGTAAATATGCTATTGATTATCCTTGGATTTGGTTTGTTAATCGGAATTCATGAGTTGGGTCATTTTCTTGCTGCAAAATGGTCTGGAATTCGTACAAATGCCTTTGCAATCGGAATGGGTCCAGCTGTAATCTCTTATCGAAAGGGAATTGGATTTTGTTTCAAGTCATCTAAAGATAGAGTCATTGCAAAATTTGGCAAAGATGCCGTAGATATGAACGATGAGGAATTGCAACAGAATGGAATTTCTGAGACAGAGTATTCATTCCGCTTGTTACCAATTGGTGGTTTTGTCAGCATGCTAGGACAGGAAGATGGAAAGCCAGATCAAGTATCAGATAATCCGCGAAGTTACAACATGTGTTCAATTGGAAAAAGGATGGTTGTGGTTTCAGCAGGTGTAATTATGAATTTGGTCCTAGCAGGTGTTTTTTTTCTGATCTGCTTTCAAATAGGAGTTAACTTTGAAGCTCCTATAGTTGGGCAGATTATTCCTGATTCACCCGCTTCTTATACTCCTGCAATAGGTACAGACAATGATTTCTTGAAACCGGGTGACACAATTGTGTCGGTTGACGGAAAGCCCGCTACTTCCTTTACAGATATACAGATTGCGGGTGCGATGGCAAAGCCAGGTGTCCCCGTAACATTGAAGGTAAAGCGAGAAGGCAAAGATGATCTGCTTGCATTTTCAATTAACCCAAAAGGAGTAACTCAAAAGGGTCTCTTAGAACTTGGGTTGTTCCCAGCATCATCGCTAACATTGCGTTCAGGTAAAGTATGGGAAGATATATCAATTTCTTTAAGTTCAGGGTCATCTGATTTGAATTTACTAAGGCCAAATATGACACTGACTCAAGTTGAAAGTCATGCAGTTGATGTTTGGGCACAATTTGATGATTATGTACAGTTAAGTGGTGGAAACTCTATCCAAACATTATGGAATGATAAAGATGGGACTCTTGATATATCGATTCCTGTTTATCCAGAACTAAATGTAATTCGGCTTATTGATGATAGTAATCAATTAACTCAAAATTTTGAACGAGGGTTGCTTGGTCTTTGTCCGTTAACTAAGGTTGCTTCTATTCTAAGTGGAAGTGCTAACGAATCGGTTTTACTAGATGGTGATGTTATTCTAAAGGCTGGTTCTCTTGAATATCCAAGGATGGCTCAATTGCGAAATCTGTTGGTTGCACAGCCAGATGGCGATTTCTCAATGTCTGTTTTGCGGAACGGAGAAGTTGTTTCTGTGGCGGCAACAATTGACAATGGCAAACTTAACGTATTGTTTGTTGATGAGTTAGAGATTGCTAAAGTGGCAAATCCATTGCGTGAAAAAGTTGTTCTGCAAGATGGGAGAAAGGTAGCAACTCCAACGGCTGTTTCGTCATCGCAAATATTGGGTGGCTCTGATTTGATTTCGGTAAATGGAGTTAAAGTTAATTGTTGGAAAGATATACGTTCTGCAATTGTTTCTAGTGGAAATAAGATTGTCTTGGAAGTAAGAAATTCTACGAATGGAAAAGAAGTATCGACTGTTAGTTTAGATATTCCTTCCTCTTCTCACAAAGAAATTGCGGATTTAGGATGGGTTACTCCTATCTCGTCACCAATGTTTAGCCCACTATATGTCCTAAGAAGTAGTGGTGGTAATCCTGTTAAAGCGCTTCAAATGGGACTAGACGAAACCTTCAACATGGTAGTAATGACATACTTGACAATTGACAGGTTGTTTCGCCGCAGTGTTGGAGTTGACCAACTACGAGGACCTATTGGAATTGTTCACATTGGTTCAAAAATTGCAGATAGAGGGATTAGTTATTTGCTTTTCTTCCTTGCGATAATTAGTGTAAACTTAGCGGTTCTTAATTTTCTACCACTTCCAATTGTCGATGGAGGATTGTTTTTGTATCTGGTCTATGAAAAGATTTTTAAGAAGCCACCTTCAATTGTGTTCCAAAATGCTGCTGCAGTATTGGGTCTTTGTTTGATTGCTACACTTTTCGTAGTAACTTTTTACAACGATATTGCTCGCTTGGTAGGATAATCCCCAGCCGTATCCATATACAAAAATCCAATGTTTAAAAGGATGGCACATACCTACTGTCTTGTGTTTTCAAAGTGACCGCTACATTTATGAATGGGATACGCGGACTATGAATAAGTATGCGCTGCTGTACCTATAAACCGCTTCACGAGATTTTTATTAATTACCTGTGAGAATACCGAATCAATCGTAAAGCAAGCAAATGACTGACTGCTAAATGTTACATTAGGTAGTTTGTGTTGATTGCAATGGGTTTCCTTAAGAGGAAACATTGTTAATAGGTGATTTGAAGTGCATTTAAGACGAAGTTAATTCAATATTGTCTCAATACAAGGACTGGAATTAATGGATATACAAAAAACATGTGGAACTACTAGACGCAGGGTGCTGATTATTGAAAGTAACCCTACCATTGCTGAGCGTCTTCTTGCAGCTTTAATGACATGTAAAAGTGAAGTCGAAAAAGATGGATTTAGTTTTCAGTATGAGAGTATTGAGTGTATTGTCTGTAATTCCAAAAATGTTTTTTTTGAATCAGATCCTTCAACATGGGATTTAGTAGTAACAGCATCTCATATCAGAGATGGGTCTGGTTTTGAAATATTGGCTTTTGTGCAGGGGCTACGTCCAGATGTTCCTGTGATTATGACTGGCATTCCAGAAGAATCGGATGGTGCTGTTGAAGCAATTCGTGCTGGTGCTGCTGACTATTTAATGCTGACTGGGCATGAAATGATTACATTTCCAGTTACAGTTCAGAAATGTCTTGCTCTACAGGTGATTCGTACTGAAAACGATGATTTGCATGCTGAACTTAGCCAGTCACTTTCTGAGTTAGCAGTTGCTAATCGTGAACTGCAACAAATGATACAACGGCTTGAAGTAGCAGCAAGAACAGACGACTTAACAAAATTAAGCAACCGTAGGTGGCTTAATTTAATGCTTGAAAATCGTTGGGAAGAGGTAACAAGAAACGGTATCCCATTGGCTTTCTTAATGATCGATCTTGATGGTTTTAAAAGATTCAACGACACATTTGGGCACCAAAAAGGTGATGAAATCTTACGTCTTGCAGCAAGAGTTCTTGAAGCAAACTGTAGGTCAATTGATATATCTGCAAGATTTGGTGGAGATGAGTTCTGCCTTTTAATGCCTCATGCAGATTCAGATTCAGCGATAAGGGTAGCTCATCGTATTGCTGCTGCATTTGATGAAGCAATATCAGCGGTGGCAGAAGAAGAAACATGTGTTTCGATGTCGATTGGAGTAGCCCATTGGCAAATTACAAATCCTATTAATGCAGATGAATTAGTGCGGCATGCGGATGAAGCGATGTACCTTGCTAAGAGTGAAACAAATAAGAGGGTGGTACTCTCTGAAAAGGTGAATCGAGCAGCAGCATAGTTAAATTCGTTTTTTCAAAGCGCGTTCCATATCTCGCTTTGCATCTTTCTTCGCGAGGTCTTGCCTTTTATCTGTTTTGCGTTTTCCAGAACAGAGACCTATTAAAACCTTTGCTTTGTTATTAGAAAAATATATTTTGAGTGGGATTAGTGTTCTGCCCTGAGAATTAGTAAACGTTGCCAACTTAATTATTTCGCGTTTGTGGGCTAACAGAACTCTAATTCTAATAGGGTCGTGTTGTTGGGCTGTTGAAGCGTCTTGGTATTCAGCGATATGCACTCCATGCAAGGATAGACCTACGGGTCGGTCTGAAGCACGAATCCAGCCCTCTGAAAGAGACACTTGCCCATCCCTTATAGATTTGACTTCAGTGCCCTGAAGGACTATTCCTGCTTCTAGGGTGTCTTCAACATGGTATTCATGCCGCGCTTTGCGGTTTTCTATTACTGGAGAACTTGTTGACTTTTTCTTTCCCATGGTTGTTCACTGATATTATCAAGCATATAGCCCACTTAGTGGGCTTATAGTGGTTTTATAGGAAAAATGACTAGTATTTGATCGTTTTTCAAGTAGAGTATTGTTGAGGAGATAATTATGGATTTTGCTCTATTGCTTTTGTTAAGTTCTTCTGCCATGTTTAGTGGGAATGATGGAGTTAATTTTGATTTCTCAGTATATTCATCAGGAGATGATGTTGTTTGGGTTGGACCTGATTATCTAACTACAGACGGTGATTATTACGAGATGGTATACACAGTGATTAGTGCTTCGGTTATCGTTGAATATATTGGAATTGAATTTGGCCCAATTGATGTGACTGATATGATTCCCCCTGAATCAATTGTAACTTGGCAACCAGCACAAGCTCCAATGCCTATAGATTTTGATTGGCACGAAGTTTATACGCCAGAGGACGAAGACCCGCCATCACTTGCGTACGATTGGATAGTCGAAGTGAACCAGAAAGGTGAGGTTAGATGGAGGGGCATTGAATTTTATCTAGGTGAAGCAGAATATGATCTTGGTTGGCCATGGGGAACAGTAGTAGTTCAAATTATTTCTGGTTCAATTGAAGCAAATTTAGATATTCAGAAAGTTGAAAATCCTTGCTACGAAGACGTAGATGGTAGCGGTACTGTAGATGTGAGTGATTTACTAACACTTATTGGAAACTGGGGTGGTTGCCCTGACTGCACAGATGAGATCCCCGGTGATGTTGATTACAACGATATTGTTGATGTGACAGATTTACTCATGATTGTGGGCTCTTGGGGACCCTGCCCATAAAAAATGACCCAAAAAAAGGACCTGCGGAAAAAAGGACCCGCGTTCCTTTTTTTTCTTGCTAATAAAAAAGACCCGCGGGTCAATTAATACAATGAAAAAGGACCGTGAAAAAGGTCCGCGGGTCAATTAATACAATAAAAAAGGAAAAAAGGACCGCGGGTCAATTAATGCGCTGAAGAGGACTCGAACCTCCACGGGATTTTACTCCCACCAGCACCTCAAGCTGGCGCGTCTGCCAATTCCGCCACCAGCGCGATGGAAGAAAATTGATTCTACCACGACAGACATCCTCTTGCTACCTTAGAATCACCCAAGATGATTGAGCAGAATTTGTTAATAAATGAGATCTTTTCTTCCATTCAAGGGGAGTCAACTTTTGCTGGAACTCCATGTTCCTTTGTACGGCTAAGTGGCTGCTCGCTTCGCTGCAACTATTGTGACACTTCATACGCTTTTTGTGAAGGCGAGAAATTAACTGTGGCTCAAATTACCGATAGAGTGCAGGAGTTAGGGAATAATTTAGTTGAAATTACAGGTGGTGAACCACTTCTTCAAGCCTTAGTTGGTGACCTAATGAAAAAGTTGTGTGATTTAGGTAAGCAGGTCTTATTAGAAACCAGTGGGGTTGTTGATATTCAGGCATGTGATTCTAGGGTAATCAGGATTATCGATATAAAGACGCCAAACAGTGGTGCTGCGGGATCTTTTTTTGAACCAAACTATGATTTTTTATCGAAATCTGATGAACTAAAATTTGTAATAACTAATCGAGAAGATTTTGACTGGTCGTTAAATTTGGTCAAACAAAGGAATCTTCATAACAAGGTAAACGCGGTGCATTTCTCTCCTGTAATGTTCCAAGCCCAGAACGAGTATGTTGCTGGATGTGAACCACTTCAGGCAGATCAGCTTGCGAAGTGGATTTTGGATTGCAAGGTCCCTATAAGATTGCATTTGCAATTGCACAGACACGTGTGGGATCCAGAAGCTAGGGGAGTGTAAAATAATGCCATGCGTCTAGAAAAGACATTTCGTTTTGAAGCAGCTCACTGGTTACCCAATGTTCCTGAAGACCACAAGTGTGGAAGGATGCACGGTCACTCATTCGTTGTGACAATTGTTGTTGAGGGCGAAGTAGATAAAGATTCTGGTTGGGTGATTGACTACGGCATTATTAAGGAAGCGTTTAAACCATTAGAAGAACAATTGGATCATTATTGCTTGAATGAAATCGATGGGCTTGAAAACCCAACAAGTGAGGTATTGGCGAAATGGATTTGGGATAGAATCCAAAGTAAATTACCTCAACTTTTTGAAGTTGCTGTAGAAGAAACATGCACCTGTCGTTGTGTTTACAGGGGGCCGCCCTCAATTGATTGATATGCATTCTTAGGGACAAATGGTTTGCTTGCACCAGCAACGTATTTACAGGGGTCAGCCCTCAATTGATTGATATGTTGAGGGCATTACGCGTCGTCTCGGCTGACGATAGGCAAGTTGGTTCGTTCGCCGCGACCTTGAAGAGGGTAGTCCTTGCGTAGTGGGTGTGCAGGGAAATCCTTCCACATCAAAATACGCCTTAAATCAGGATGATTTCGAAATCTTATTCCAAACATATCGAAGATTTCTCTTTCTCGCCATTCAGCCCCTTCCCATATATCTGTTGATGAGTCAATATAAAGAGCAGGGTCGTCTTCAATTCCAGAAGTATCCATGCTTGGATTTAGGAATGTTTTTACGCAAATTCGCATTGCCAAGTCAGTGTTTGCGAGTATCCAAACAACAGCGAATCTACCAATGGTTGCAGTTGGATAGTCAAGATAATCAACCGCAGTCACATCGCATAGTAAATCGTAATTGCAACTGGGATCATCGCGTAAGAACCTAAGCAATCGATGTACATCCTTAGGGTCTGCAATTAAGGTGGTGTCGCCACGAAATGAAGTGGTTCTTAATTGTATATTTCCCAGTGATTCCTTGACAATTTCGATAGTGGGATGGTTATTTGTTGATTCCATTGGATCATTGTACACTTTCAATTAGTAGGACTTGTGCCTTGGAGTCCTTTAATGTTAATTGTGTCAATATCGGGATCCATGTTCCAAACTATACTTGATGCACGAACAGGATATGGAGTTCCTTGAGTTACTATTGAAACTGAACGGTTACTTACTGCTTCAAGTTTGGCAAATCCAGTTCTTAGGTTGTAATCAAATACGTCGCAATCTACGCGCCTAGTTTCAGTGGCAACATACACGCTTCCAAACGCGTTTAGTTGCTGTAAATCCATTCCACGTAGAGTTAACCTAGATGCGTTATCAGTATTGCCATTCTCTGGATTAGGGTCTACTGCAATAGCTTCAATTTTATCTGAAGTTAGTCGACCAATTGAACTGTCAAGACCTTGGTGAAGCATCTCTACATTGCCGTTCATCTCAACTCTATATAGGTTCCCTGAAAGTCGAGTTGTATTTAGTTTTTCGTCCCAAGTAAATCTTGTTGTGCCTCTACCTGCAAGTGCTGATTGGTGGGTCCCTTTTTTCGGTTCACGCATGTCTCTAAGGACTAGTTCGCCGATACCAACTGCAAGGGCTTCTCTAGTAATTGAGTCAAATTCAACGTGATTCCCGCCTATGTAATAAACTACTGGTGGAGTTTCTGGTGATGATTGGCTCCACAGCCGGTGTTCAATTTGAGCATTGTTCTTTGCTATTACTTTTCGGAGTTCTCTCTGGGAATCATTGTTCGTAATTTCAGAAGGAACATTCATAAACTCAAGTCTCAAATCATCCCCCGTCATTTGTCCTCGTTCAAATTTTGATTGTTGGGATCGAATATCTACATCTCCTGAAAGATCAATCGCGCCAGCGTTCTCGTTAAATTTCTGATCAATTTCCATGGATTTATTCCAGTTAGCACGCATCGTTATTTTATTTGTTCCCGACTCATCAGCTTCGTTTGGTTGAATTGTTGGGCGTTCAATTCTGTGATTGGGTGAAACATTTAATGGGGTTTCAAGGAATATTGCTTGCCCGCTACCATCCCATTTGCCTTTGCCTGAATCTCGATCTAAAGTCAAGGTTGCTTTTTCCCCTCTGTTCATTAACATTCTTTTGTACGCAATTACAACATCACCAGACATGCTTGCCACGTCCTGAGAAATGTGTCCATTTAGTTGTTCGCAGAAAGCACGTCCTCCATCGCTAAGTAAAACTTGGACATTACCAGTTGCACTCATGGTGTCAGCTTTTGATCCTCCAAACATTGAGTTTTCCTCTGTAGGAACGTTTTCTGACTCCTTTACAAAGGAGACGTTTGCTTGATCCGCCCAAAGAACTTGGGTATCGCTAGTCGCTTTAACATCACCTGTTGCTACTGCTAAAGTAGGAATCGATGAACCATCACTATCTTGATCAAAAATTACATTCAATCTACTGCATTCAACCCTACTGCCTTGATCGTTAAGTTCAACGCTTCCATGGCAAACGACTTCTGACAATGCGCCTTGATCTCCGTTTTCTCCAGTTTCAAATGAGAAGTCAACGTGGTCCTCCCACTCTAATGTGGTAGTGGCGGGTTGAATTGAAGCATCTGTCATGGTACCTCTTCCAATGACTCCACCCTCACCATCTTGCCTCGCAATCCATAGGTGATTTGCTGTTGTAACTGTTTCGTCCATCAGTAGAATTGCTGGGTCCCCAAATAGATCACTGCGATCTTGTTGAACTTCGTATCTAAGGAGTTCACCAGTAGAAGAAAAGCCATGAATATTATCAACAGCTCTAACTGGATTGTCTTTGCTTCCGAATAATTCAATTCTGGTGTCTTGAGATGTAGATGGCATGAGTGTTTCATCTTCTAGTGGAACCATCAATAGCCCGCCATCACATGTAATTTTTACTGGAGGTTGAGATGAAGGTTGGGTTGAAGTTAAAGTTGTTCCTGCGATAACAGCTGGGATTGAATATATTTGTGAAGGCGTCTGGTCAATTGTTGGCTTTCGATTTAAATTGACGGAAGAATCGCTGTCGTTAGAAAAAGCAATAGTTAACTTATTGCCCCAGCCCATTCGGCCTGTGTGTTGATCTCCTTGAAGGATGGTTACATTGTCAATAAGGGTGACAATGTAATAATCAATATCAGGTCCCGCAGCTGCTGCATGAATTTTGTGATTAGAGTTGGTCTTGGGTTGTCTATATGTAGAAGAAGTCATAGTAGGTTGAGTGGGTGAGTTTGTTGAATTCGGATTTATTTCTATGTAGTCGAGTTCATCTAATCTTAGATACTCAATTCTTTCTTCTGTTTCATTGAATCTAACCGCAAGACGTCTTCCAACTAATTTTTGGCTAGGAGACACAACATTTACTTCACCGTCACAAGTAATCTCTCCAATAAAATTGTCGAAACTAATTTGTGGTGTTGTCAGAGTTATAGATGGTTCTTGAGTAATAGTGTCAGTTGTTTTGCTGAGGTCAAACATTGAAACAACTACATGACCAGCAATTTCTCCTGACTCTAGCGATCTTTTTGGAGCATTTGCAATCCCAGTATCACCTTTAATTCTCACAAGACGATTGTCAGAAAGGAACATTTCTACTTCTGGTTTTTTCATTTCAATCCAACCATCTGGTAATCCCGGTGGATCTGGATTAAGTGCAGCACATCTATACTGTTGAACAAGTTTTCCCATACTGTCAGTTTGTTGTACCCAGCCGCCAAGAGGTAGTTCAACCCCAAGGTCACTAGATGTAATGTCTACTACTCCAGCAGAATTGTCTTGGCTTGTAATTAGTAGATTTTTAATTTCATCACTGACTATTCTCTTTGGTTGTACCGCCTCATCTTCGCTGAAATAGAATAGCATTAGTAGAAGAAGGAGGGATAACAGCGAACTTGTTGTTACGACAACTAGACCTATTTTTTTCCCATGAGGTTTGTTTAGTTTATTGTTGCTCATGCAATGAATCCATTCATTGATTTGCGTGTTCCGTTAACATTGATGAAACACTTTGATTCCAAGTATTATTCCCATTCATTAAATGTTCTATTGCTTCCCTTACAGCTCCATTTCCGCCACTTTTTGATGTTACCCAATCTGCGTTACTTTTAATTTCCTTGACTGCGTTTTTTACTGCGATTGAGTATCCGACTGATTTCATTACTGCTAAGTCGCCAAGATCGTCTCCAATAAAACAAGTTTCGTTCGGTTCGCACTGAATTTCTCTTAGTACTTCTTCTAAATCTGCAATTTTGTTTTTACTTCCTTGCTTGACGTGTTCTATTTTTAACTCATCAGCTCTGATTTCTACGCATGGTTCGTTTCTACCTGAAATAATTATTGTGTGGAAGCCAGCTTTTTGCCAAAGAGAAATTCCAAGGCCATCATGAACGTGAAATATTTTTGTTTTAGAACCCGAAGTGTCCATAGATAATTTGCCGTCAGTCAACACGCCATCGACATCTAATGCTAGAACTCTAATGTTGGATGGTGCGGTCATATTGTTAATTGAAGTACGTCAACTGTTCCGCCGCATTGTAAGTTCATTGCAATTGCAGCGTTTACGGCATCTCTTGCGGTATCCTCTATGCTTTCAGAGCGATCGTAAAGCGCGTGAAGGACTCCCATCGCGTATTCGCCTCCTGAGCCAATAGCATAATATCTGTTTAGTGGAGTAACCCCTAAATCAGAAGCGACTGTGAAGATGCCACCCGCATTTGCGATAAGGAAAGTAGAGTCAAGATCAGCAAATGGAGTTGAAGCAGATGCAGCTTGGTCGTTTACAAAGGTGTAGTGTTCATGCAGTGCTTTCCAGAAGCCAAGGAAGAATGAGAAGATTTTCCTAGAACTCGATAGATCAGGAGTTGGTTTAGTTGATAGAAAATCGTTAAGGATGTCATCGTAGACAGCCCAACCAGCACCTCCGATTAGAGAGTCACCGATGCGACCTACTTTTGGAGTTCGTGCATTTTCTTGTGGCATAACTTCTGAGTCGCCAAAAGTTGTCAGAGTATCAGCAGCCATGACGATTCGGTGTTCTTTACGTATTGCGACGATTACAGACATTGTTACTCCGTAACTACTTTCATTGCTATTAGGTCTTGTACATCAATCAATCCGATAGGGATATTGTCTTTGTCTACGATGGGTAGTTCGTCAACTCGGTGTTCTGTGAACAATTGTTGAGCGTCTCTAACTAGGGCTGTTGATGGAAGACGTTGAGGGTTGTTTGTTGCAACATCACCTATTCGGTGTTCCATAGGTGTTGGATCATCAATTACAAGACGCCGTAAATCGCCATCAGTGAAGATACCTGTAAGTTTATTGTTGTTGTCAACAAGAAGGATTGCGCCAGCTCGTCTGACACCATCATCGGGTCTAGCCATTTTTAGTGCAGTTCCTACAAGGGTGTCTTCGTTGATAACAGGAAGATTGTCACTAACTTTAAACCGAATTACTTCGGTGATTGTTCGTAACCCAATTCCGAGCATTCCACCTGGATGGTGTTTGTGAAAATCATCTGAATCGAAATTTCTTCGTCTTGATAAAGCTAAACCTAAGGCGTCTCCGATTGCCAAAGTAGCTGTCGTTGATGCTGTTGGAGCAAGGTTCAATGGGCATGCCTCTGAAAAAGACCCAATAGCAATATGTACATCGCAAAGTTTTGCCAGAGGGGTGCTGTCGTCTTTAGAAATACCAATTCTAGGTATTCCATCAGTTCGAAGAATAGCAGCAAGATTGACAACCTCTTCAGTAGTTCCAGAATAGCTCATCAAGATTACAACATCATCTCTGCGGATCGAGCCCAAATCTCCATGTACTGCCTCTGCGGGATGAACAACGTGAGATGGTTGCCCGATACTTGAGAATGTGGAGGATATCTTGGCTCCAATGAGCCCCGACTTTCCCATGCCGCTGAATACAGCATGACCTTTGCAATTATCCAAAATATCTACGGCTTCTGTCCATGCTTTAGCATGGGTCGAATCTGACTCAATTCTGCTCATAACGGACTTGATTGCATTGGCTTCTGCAGCAAGTGCTTCGCATACAAAAGTATGTTCCGAAGATAAAGCATCTTTTATTTGTTGGTGTGGTGCGTTCATGAATCTATGATGTACATTGTACTAGATGATTATCCCTCAAGAACAATTTAGAATCACTCTCGATTCCTTTGATGGTCCCCTTGACCTACTTTTATACCTTGTAAGGCGTGCAGAGGTCGATATTCAAGATATTCCTATTGCTCAAATCACCAATGATTATCTAGCGGTCCTTAAGGGAGTCGAATCTGTGGACATTGAGATTGCAGGCGAATTTTTGGTAATGGCAGCAAATTTGATTGAAATCAAATCAAGATCACTCGTGCCTGCTGAACAACAAGCAGAAGATGACGCAAAAATGGAAAGCGAAGAAGATGTGGTTGATTCCAAAGGCGAGTTAATTCGTCAACTACTTGCTTTTCAACGGTTTAGAACTTGCTCTGAGATTCTTGAAGAGAAAAGACTGTCTTTTAATCAGAAATATGACGTTCGGATAGGTTACTCAAAAGTTATAGATAAACCAGAAGAGCCATCACTTGAACTAGAGGACGTTCATATTCTCGACTTGTCAGATTCCTATGAACACATTGCTAGTTCTATTGATTTCTCAAGTATGGGAGAACATCGTGTCTCCTTTGATGATATTCCAATAGAACTGTGTCAAGAGGATTTATTGGATCGGTTGAGTCGTTCTGACCAAAATAACATATCCCTTCAGTCGACTTTTGATGGTTTGTCTTTACCCGAACGAGTTGGAATGTTTTTAGCCACTTTAGAACTTGTTCGATTGAGAAGAGTAAGTGTTCATCAAGATGATTTTGATGGGCAGATTGTTATAGAGTTGATTGACGCCGAATCGAATGTTGAAGAGAGTTCACTTCTTGAAGAGTGAGATCTCTCCATTGTCCTGGTCTTAAACCTTTAAGTGCAACGGATCCTATATGAGTTCTGCGCAAGCGTTTTACTGGATGCCCAATGGTAGCAAGCATCCGACGTATTTGTCTGTTTCTTCCTTCTGCAAGAGTTATCTTGAGTAGAGTTCTATCTCTATCATGTCGAATAAGTTCGAGGTTTTCAATTTTTGCACGCTTTCCTTTCCGTGAATTGTCATGGCGTGTATGAGAATCGACAAGGAAAATTCCTTTTTGCAGTTTGGATATCTTGTCTTCATCAATTTTCCCGCGAACAGTTACCTCATAAGTTTTGCTAATTCCATGTCGCGGGTGAGTTAATTCGTTAGCAAAAATGCTGTCATTTGTAAGTAATAGAAAACCTTGACTTTCCATGTCAAGGCGTCCAACTGGAAAAATTCTTGTGCCAGAGTGATGCGAAATGAGATCTCCGATGCACTGCCTGCCTTCTGGATCTGACATTGTGCAAACGATGCCCCTTGGCTTGTTATACATCATATAGACCTTGTCTGAATGTAAGTTTAAACGGCGATCTGCTATGGTTATTCGATCCTTTGTAGTGTCAACCCAAGCCGGAAGAAAATCAATAAGTATGCCGTTTACCTTGACATTACCTGCATGAATCATTTCTTCACATTTACGTCTTGAAGCAATACCTCCTGCTGCCATCACCCTTTGAAGGCGTTCACCTCTAGTAGAGTCCTTAAATGGCAATGTAGGGTCATGTTTTGACGATTCGTTGTTGGTATTCCAGCCCATTATGGCTAGCATACCAAGAAGTGAAGCCAAACTCGATAATTAATTACCTGAGATCTGCAATTCGCAATCCGCTTGAAGAACTTTCACACTGGGAACGACTGATTCGTTACATTTGGAATTTGACTAGACAAGGCGCTAGACAGTTGAGTGAAGACAGGGCAAGTATGATGGCCGCTTCTTTGACTTATCGCACTCTTTTCGGAATGCTACCAGTTACAGTTGTGGGTGCTGGTGTTGCAAGAACAATTATGGGAAGCGAAAGGTTTGAAAACTTTCTCCAAGATTCAATCTCTGCTGTTGGACTTGACAAGGTTCAAATAGACACAACTAATCAGGGAGCAGAAATTACTCTTGGAAATTGGCTTTCAGATATAGTTTCAAGTGGGATGAACGTAAGCATTGCGGCCTTGACTTGGGTTGGATTATTAATATTGGTGTATTCCGCCATTGCTTTATTGGTAGATATCGAGTCCTGTTGTAATATTATCTATCGCGCAAAAAACGGTAGACCTTGGATGAAGAGAATCCCAATTTATTGGTTTGTCTTGACCTTTGGCCCTGTACTAATAGGGGTAGCATTTTGGGCTGACAATATCGTTGATGTTTTTTTTACTAAAACAATCCCTTGGGATTGGCTTCATTGGTCCATTTCAAAATGCTGGGATTTCTCCCTTGGTTGGGTAGCACTTGTTATGTTGTATAAGGTAATTCCGACAGTGAGGGTTCAGACCAAATCAGCGATGATTGGAGCGTTTGTCAGCGCTCTACTCTTGATTATTGGGAAAGAATCGCTTGGTCTATATTTCAATCACGCAATGTCTTTAAGGCATTTATATGGCTCCTTGGGGCTTGTTCCAGTATTTATGTTCTGGCTTTATTTGATGTGGTTAATAATTTTATTGGGCTTGCAGATATCCGCAATAACTCAACATGTCGCTCTAAAAACAGTTTCTAGAAGCAATAAATAGGAATAATCACATAAAAGCGAAAGAAGGGGAGTTTTCGCTGGTTTTCTTGAAGTACACCAAAGTGGAGCTCAATTATGACCGAATATAGAAAAATGAACGGATTCAACTCAAATAATGGCACAGATAAACGACGATCTCTTTTCGTTGATGTTACTTATTCAAATGGAGTTATGGGTGCTAGCATTGTAGGACCTCGGATTGGCGAACGAGAAGCAACCATTGTTGCTAACGCTGTTAACGCTAAACTCAAGGATTATGGAAGCAAGGTTAAGAGTTTGGTTCTAGATTTCAGCGAGATTCAATTTATTTCCAGCTTGGGTTTAGGGATGTGTATTGATGTTAGAAACACTGCAGAGAAAGTGAATGCTACTACCACAATCATAGGTTTAACCCCACATTTGAATGAATTATTTGTGATGATGAGATTGGATTGCTTGTTCCATATTGATTCAACACAACACAATTATGGGTCTGCCGCTTGATTGTCTAAACTATGTTAATTAACTTAAATACAAAGATGTCGCTACTTCCCCGTAAGCAGCGACATTTTGTATTATGTACAAACAATGGGACTCGAAGAGGTCATTCCAGTAGACGGTTACTTAACTACTCAAATCAGTCGAGTGATAAATTGGGCTCGGCGATCAAGTGTTTGGCCGATGCCATTTGCTACCGCGTGTTGTGGAATCGAACTTATGGCAACAGCCTCAAGTCGCTACGATCTCGCTCGGTTTGGAGCAGAAGTTTTTCGGTTCAGTCCAAGGCAAGCGGACTTAATGATTGTCGCAGGCAGAGTTTCGAGCAAAATGATGCCTGTACTCCAACGTATTTACGTGCAGATGGCAGAACCCAAGTGGGTTATTTCGATGGGAGCATGCGCCTCAACTGGTGGAATATTCGATACTTATGCTGTTGTCCAAGGAATCGACCAATTCCTGCCGGTAGATATTTACGTTCCGGGATGTCCACCAAGACCAGAGATGTTAATAGAAGGCGTAATGGCGATTCAGAAGATAATCGACGAGGACAATATCCCATACGATGGAGACGGAAAGCGTCTTCCACTACGATTGGATTTAGTGAATCCTTCAAATTGCGTAGATGTAACAATAAACGAATCATAACCAACCATTATGTACAACAATCTGGTACAAATTACGGTGGAGAAATTTAATGACTTGTGTTCCATCTATAGAAGAGAGAGTTTTGGTTCTTAATCGTGGTTACGCTGCAATTCGCATTGTTCCGGCAAGAGATGCCTTTACGCTGCTTTGCAGGAAAGCGGCAGAGATAATATCTATTGAAGATGGTCATTACTTAAACTACGAATTGAATGATTGGATGGATGTGGCAAGTTTGCAAAAGGAATTAGAACCAAATGAGCATCGCTGGCTTAGATTGCCATCATTCGAAATAGCTGTTCCTAAAATTATTCGCTTATTGATGTATGACAAGTTCGTTAAACCTGAAGTTCGTTTGACTCGTAGGAATTTGTACGCTAGAGACAAGAATAGGTGCCAGTACTGTGGCAAACGATTCTCGGCTAGTGACTTAACACTAGATCATGTTGTTCCTAGAGTTCAGGGAGGTGGAAACTCATGGGCAAACCTTGTTTGTGCTTGTTTGAAATGCAATACTAGGAAGGGTGGAAGGACTCCCAAGCAGGCACATATGACTTTGATTCATAAGCCCTTTAGACCAGCAAAGTGCGAAGCACAGCGACTTAGGGTTGGTCGTGCGCAATATCAATCATGGAAGCAATTCCTAAACAATGCATATTGGTCCGTTGAACTAAACGAAGATTAAATGATTTGTCAAAGGCGCTTTAGAACCGTTCGCTGAAAAATTAATGTTTGAACAAACGAGTGGCTGTATGTAAAAGCGTTATCTCTTTGTCGTTGCAAAGGTCTATGGTCTCTTGGTCACGAACACTACCTCCTGGTTGAACAATACATTTGATACCTGCTTCGATAAGCAACTTAGGTCCGTCTGAGAATGGGAAGAAGGCGTCTGAACCCGCAACTGGTGACTTCGCTTCTGTGAGTTGGCTGCCAGCTCGTTGGATTGCTAACCGAGCTGCAGAAAGGCGATCTACTTGACCCATGCCACCGCCAATCAAACACTTATTGTCAACAATTGAAATAGAGTTTGACTTCAAGTGCCCACAGCATATCCAAGCAATATGAGAATTGATTAGTTGGCATTTAGTTGGAGTAGGGCCTGCAGCGTGATCCCAGTCCTCGGGATTTGTTGTAATTGGGAAATTATCTTGTACAAGTATTCCACCTTCTACTGATTTTAATTGATGCCATCTTGTGTTGCGTTTCTCATTTCCAACAGCAAGTAACCGGATGTTCTTCCATCTGTCTGAGAGCAATTTAATTGCATCATCATCAAATGATGGAGCTACAATAACTTCTAGAAATTTCTCGCCTTGGGTAATTGTGTGTGAAAGTTCAACGTCAACTTTATGGCTTACTGAAACAATCCCTCCGAATGCCGCAAGTGGGTCGCATAACCAAGCTCCGTTGACTGCCTCATTAATAGAATCTGCTACAGCAGCCCCACATGGATTAGCATGTTTTATTATTGCTGCAGAAGGGTTGTTAGTAGCACTGTGTAAATCTTGGACTAATTCTAAAGCTGCTGCAGCGTCAACCAAATTGTTGTAACTGAGAGGTTTTCCAGAAACAACTTTAGCAGTTACTACGCTAGGTCCAGAATGTCGTACGTCCCTATAAACAGCACCAAGTTGGTTTGGGTTTTCTCCGTATCTGAGTGTTTGTTCTAGCAGCCCATTTATACGCAAGTGAGATGGGATTTCTTCAGTTTCGTCATCCATCCACTGGCTTATAGTGGTGTCGTAATCAGCCGTTCGAGTAAATGCATATTTTGCCAATTGAATTCGTAATTCATGAGTTGTTTCTCCGTTGTTACTATTCATGTCTGCAAGGACAAGCGAGTAGTGTGTCGGATCAGTTACAACTGTGACAAATCTGTGGTTTTTTGCTGCTGAACGAATCATTGCGGGGCCGCCGATATCTATTTGCTCGATGATATCTGACTCAGAAACATCACTTTTCTTGATTGTTTCTTCAAATGGATATAAATCAATGCAAATCAAGTCAATTGGATTAATGTTGTGCTTTTCCATTGCAGCGACGTGAGTCGGTTCATCTCGAACTCCAAGTAATCCACCATGTATAACTGGATGAAGGGTCTTTACTCTTCCGTCGAGCATCTCAGGAAAACCAGTTAATGAATCGACATTTGTAACAGGAATGTTTGCTTGTTTTAAAACATTTGCTGTACCACCAGTCGAAATAATTTCAACTCCAAAGTCATGAAGATCTGTTGCGAATTCAACAATCCCAACCTTATTACTTACGGAAATAAGTGCACGTTGGATTGTTACATTATTGTTCATGTTTACTGTCTAGGCACAATGCGTAGTATCATGTCATTGTCTGTAATTAAGTAAAGTGAGCCATTTGTTTTGTTATCTGTTATGAGTTGTTTGGTCGATGACATTGATACATTTGAAACAACGCCACCAGTTCTGGGCTCAACGATTTGTAGGATGCGTGCATTTTCGTCCCAGCAAACAAGCCGATTGTCAGGGGTGGTTGTAATCACGTTTCCTGATACATCTGAAGCAAGCCAGTTTTCTTTCGCATTAATTTCATGTGGAAAAGCAATATAACTTCCTAATCCTATATCAGGAATACGTTGATAAACGTTGTCTTCTAAAACAAAAGGGGAGTCCTCAAGTTTTGATGTTGTAAGTACTTTCCACCTTGGTTTACCTGAGAAGAAATCAACCGACCTAAGATATTGGTCTGTTCCTGCAATGAAAACGGAAGTTCTAGGAACTGGAGTCGTGCTAGTTTTTGATGTTTCTGATGAGTAGGTGACAGGTGCTTCGATGGCATCTATTAATTTTAAAGTCCAAAATTGTTTTAATGTCCTAGAATTAATAGCGATGATAGTGCCATTTTTTGATGGTGTAATTATTGCACTTTTCTTGCGTCCGTCAATTGAAGTAGAGCCCTCAGCAAATGTGGGCTCTACATCTACTGAAGAGCCAATCCTATAGCGATTAGAACTATATCCAATTTCTGGATTAAACCAAATTACGTCTCCTGAAGTTGATCCATAGATTAAGTATTTGTCGTTGTAAATAGCAGGGGTGTTTGCAACTAATTTCAGTGGGTAAAGTTTTTTTGCAGTTGTTTCTGAAGAGTTTGTTGTTCTTGAACTAGATGGATAGTTCCCGCTATCACTTTCAATAACATAGACAGCCCCATCTGAGACAATGTAAACCATTCCATTGTGCTTGGATTCGTTGATGCTTCTCAATTCAAATACTTGGTTTCCAATTGGTGAAGTCCAAATCCACTCGCCGGACATGAGATCGTATTTTGATAAATAATCGTTGCTGTCAAGTGTATATAAAGAATTTTCAGTTACAGTCGGAAGGTGTAAATCGTGATTATTAGATTGATTCATCCAATCGATTCGATAGCCAGAATTCCTGAGGTTATCGAGATTTATACTCGCAACCTCACTGTTTATACTGTTTTGAACCATCCCACTAAGTAAGCAAAAAGCGAGAATGGTAATGGAAGTTGTGGCAAAAGTTCTCAAAAAAGGTATCTTGGACATTTATGGGCTCCTGTTTCCCAGTGATTGTACATGGCAATTTCGAATTGGGCAATGTCAAAACATCATGGCGGTTAGTAAAGCGTCACCAAGAAAAGGTTATTGAGTATGTTTACTGGTCTAGTTGAAAAGATGGCTTCAGTTACATCCTTTGAAAAGTCAGAAATTGGAGCACGACTTGTTATCAAATGTGAGGAATGTTCTAGTTCATTAACTGATGGAGAGTCAATCTGCGTCTCAGGTGCCTGTTTGACAGTTGTTAATTCAAGCCAAGAAGGAGAGAGTATTCAAATTGCCTTCGATGTAATACCAGAGTCACTGAAATGTACGACTCTGGGTTCTATTTCAGTTGGTGATTATGTAAATGTTGAGAGATCTCTTAAATCGGACTCACTGATAGGGGGACACTTCGTGCAGGGTCACGTTGATGGGGTAGAAAAACTTCTGGAAGTAGAAATGATGGATGACAGCGAGTCACGCATAAGAATATCGATGAACTGTATTGATAAGGATACGATTGTCCCGAAGGGGTCAGTCACAATAGATGGCGTTTCATTGACAATTGCTAGCGTTTCGGAGGACTGGTTTGAAGTTGCCCTTATCCCCACAACTTTGTCAGATACAACATTAGGAAGAGTATCAATAGGTGATCATGTTAATATTGAAACAGACATTCTTGCCCGCACAATTGTTCAAGTCATGCGAAGAATGCAAATAACCTAACCTGCGATTCGTAAGTTGTTTACTGGAGTATTTGCATGTAAACATATCATTGTTAAATCGTCATCGGCGTTATTAGGTAGCGTTTGATTTAAATACCCGCTAATTTTTTGCAGCACATCATCTTTGTTGTAGGCGCAAAACTCGTTCATGGTTTGAAGATACGAGTGTAGTTTACCTTCTTCGTAATCACCATTGCCTAGTGCATGCTCAAAGCCATCAGAGTAAAACAGTAGAGTATCTCCAGTTCTTAATTGAATATTTCGTTGAGGAAAATCATCTGTCTCGAAAACCCCAAGCAGTGGACCTTCTGAATCAAGCAAAATAGGCGAGCCGTCATATTTAGTTAACAATGCAGGTGGATGTCCTGCTCCCGCATAAGTTAATTTACGTGTTTTACAGTTTAAAATTCCGTAGCATGCGGTAGCAAATCGGGCACTGTCGCCACTTCTTTGTAAAAGTGCTGAATTTAAATGGTTTAAAACATCTTTTGGTTCTGTGAAATGCCCAGTTGCACTGTTATGTCGGTTTGCAGCAAGAGTTCTCGTCAGCATCATGGCAAGCATTGCTGCAGATATACCATGTCCAATCGCATCTGCAATAAAAATCGCAACGTGATCATTATCGAGTTGAGTGATGTCATACATATCTCCGCTGACAACACCAGCAGGTCGCCATAGAGAGGAGAACGAAATGCCATGTACAGGAGTTACTTTGTTGGACATAAACTCGCGTTGTACTGTTGCAGCAGTTTCCAATTCGTCTTGAATAATGTCGAGATCCTCTTTTAGAGAACTGTGCATTTTTTTAATAAAGCCAATTTGGCTATTAAGTAGAGATACGTGTTCATTTCGTTTGACTAAGCCCAATAGGACGCCTGCAATTGTTGAAGGTGCCGAATCGTGAGGTAGTTGAATAAAGTCGAAATTGCTAATCAAGTTGGTAAGTTCCCCAGTACTGTCACAGATTAGAATGGTTGGTATATTTGAAGAGTGTAATTCTAGGAGAGTTGGTAATGAATCTAGGAGATGTTGCTGATCCCGAGCAAATACTATTGCTGCGTCCAAATCAAGTAACTTATTTTGAATGAAATTAGGTTTTGTATCGCTTGCCCACCCTCTCTTTAATTCTAGGATAAATTCGTCCTGAATCTGTGATGTTTGGTCAAAGATTGAAATGGTTGGCTTGTATTGCATATATGTACTCACGAATTGCCTAATAGATGTTTTGATAAATAAACCAGCAGCAAGTTTCTTTCATCGGAGACAGAGAATCGTCGCTAAATATAACTAAAGTGAGTTGAAAGGGGTGGTGATGATTGTAAGGGCTGTGATGACTAGAGCGCGTTTATCGGGCTAAAGATCTTAAATAAGGCAAATCAAGAGGGATTTGGTCGTTTATGTGTACTCCAAGTCGATCGATTGAGCCCGCAGCTAATTCAATGGCAAATCGAGCTGGACCGTTGGACCAATAATTAGTCAATCTTGATTCATAGTCCCAGTCGGTTTCATCGGCCCTTTTGGCTGGCTCTATAGTCATTGTGTATGTTGAGATGACAGTGCCCCTGGAATCAAGGAACATTATATCGATGTCAACAAGGCAATTTTTCATCCAAAATGATCGCTCAGTCGAATCTGGAAAGACAAATAACATGCCTGTATGCTTTGGGATTTCCTCTCGGTGCATCATCCCAGACACTCTTTTCTCCTGATTAACTGACAACTCTAGTGTGAATGATTCTCCGCCTATTTTTACTGAAGTAGATGTAACTGGTGATTGCGAAGAACAACCAAAACTGAAACAAAGGAACGTTAAGATGAGAACTAGTCGAGTAGCCATTTTTCGTCTTCGTTAGTGTAAGCAATATTTGATTTAGGGAGTTTGTAAATGTCAAACAAATTAAGAAATGTATCTCTATTCATTGGTTCTCTATAATTTTGGATTCCACACCAAGTAGCTATTAACCCAATGATGCGATCCGGCTTAACACCATTTTTTTTGTAAGTGACAATTCGAGTGTCTCCGTGTCTTTTTGCTAGTCGTTTATTGTCATTTCCTACAATAAGTGGGAGGTGCCACCAGCGTGGTTTATTCCAATTCATTGCACAATAGAGTTGTTCTTGCCATGCTGCTGATTCTAGTAAGTCATTTCCTCTTACTACATCTGTTATTCCTTGTCTCTGATCATCAACTACAACCGCGAGTTGATACGAAGGAATATTGTTTTTTGTCCAAATGACGAAGTCCTGCAAATTGTCAAAAGTTTGTAATCCACATAGTTCATCTTGAAACGAACTTGCAAAGTTGTTGGAGACAAAACGCCAATTTTTGTTTGCAGTTTCTATATTTGTATTATGAGTTGCGATGTTTTTGGGTCTAGTTATCTCACTAAGTTGTTTGCTTTTTGCATGAGGTGCTGAGGAAGCTTCTTCCAATTCGGATCTGGTTAGATTGCAATGATATGCAAGGTGATTGTCTATGAGATCAATTAGTATTTCTCGTGCATGTTGTATTTCATCACTTTGGATGTGAACATCTCCGTCCCAATCAATTCCTAGCCAAGCCAAAATGTCAATAGTTTCATTTATTGTTTCTGGTTTGATCCTTGGTCCATCAAGGTCTTCTATTCTCAGAATTAATTCCCAACCTTTATTTCTTGCAATTGCCCAATTAACGAGAAATGCAAAAGCATTTCCCAAATGTAATGATCCAGTTGGTGAAGGTGCAATCCGAGAACGTCTATGGTTCATGTGGAGAGTTTCTCTCTTATAAAATTACTTCTTAATTCAGGGATGTCGTCATCTTTAACATCTTCTCCGTAATGCCACCTTAGGTGAGCAGGATGAATCTCTATTAACAACTGATTGATTGTATTAATGTCAATATCAGTAATCCTATCTAAGCAAACACCAAGTCGAATGTTACCAAGGCACTGCATTGATTCTTCAACCGTTATTATCCTTGCATTCTTGAGTGTTCCAAGAGATCTATGTGTCTGGTCATCAAGTAAACTCAAATTGTTTTTTGCGATGGACATTCTCGATTTTCTTTCCCACTCAATGACGTTAGGTAAAAAATCTTCGGAAAGAATTTTGCAAAGTTGCTCTTCGGTGTATCCAAGTGTGACTTGGTTGCTTACTTGATATAAGTCGGCAATTGCTCTTGACCCCTCCCCTCTATATCCACGAATCGCAAGGGACATAGCTTCGCATGACTTTCTAATTCGTGTAAAATCTTTTACTATCCTAAGAGCAGGGAGGTGCAACATGACGCTGAATCTCGCGCCAGTTCCAAGATTTGTTGGGCATGCAGTTAGAAAACCAAGTTGTTTGTCAAAAGAATAAGCGATAATTTCTTCAATTTGAAGATCAAGATTATGCACATCGTCGCGTACGTCTTCCATTTGAAGTCCTGGACGTATGCTTTGTATTCTTATGTGATCCTCTTCGTTTACCATAACACTACGTGATAATTCTGATCCAATTGCAATTGCTCTGGGGTGTTTTGAGTGAGCAAGGTTGCTAGAGCACAAATGACGTTCGACAAACATTTCAAGAATGTTTGGCTCAAGCGTATCAATGTCAGTCCATTCTAGAGTTGTTGATTGTTGTTTATTATCACTGATGCGATGAACTAGAGATGTAACCTCTTTGCAATCCATTTCTGTTGAACGATTGACAAATGGAAACCCCTCTAGATTTCTTGCTAACCGAGCCCTACTACTAAGTACTACATCTCCAAATGGGGTGTTGTCGCTATTGAATGGGCAATTGCGGTCTGGGTCAATTCTCATATTTATCCCCAGCATCGTGCAACTCACGTAGTTGATCACGTAGCAAAGCTGCCTGTTCATACTCTTCTTGGCTTACAGCAGATTCTAATTCTGTTAACAGACGACGAATTTGAAGATGCCTACACATGTCATTGCTTACTTGTGTAGGTGCTCTGCCAATATGTTGAGTATGATTGTCTTGGACAGATTTTATGATATGTTCAAGTTGTTCAGCAAAAGTTTCATAACACGTAGGGCAGCCCAGAAGTGAAGTTTCTTTGTATTGGGCAATTGTCATTCCACAGTCAGGGCACGATTTAATTGTGTCTGAACCCTGCGACAAGTGTGGCATGTTTAGTACTACTGATATATCAATTGGTCCTAAATTGATTCCTGCTTCAACTGCATGTTCTTGGCAAAGGTGTAGTGTTTCGTGTACTCCATTGACGATTCTTACATCGTGATAAATAGCAGGTTGATCGCATAAATCGCAAGTGGTCATTCGATTGCCTTAGTGGTTATGGGGTGATTTAACGAATTGTATATATCCGCAGTTGAAGAAATGAGTAATGGCATTTTATCAAGAGATTGCATTGTGCTCGAATCCGATGCTGCGCTTGGCGGGTCTGGATGGCATTCTATAAATAAAGCATCGGCTCCTGCAGCAGTTGCGGCTCGTGCCAATAGAGATGCTCTGTCGGGTCTTCCTGCAGTTTGTTCTTGCCCTCCACCTGGTAATTGAGTTGAGTGTGTTACATCAAAACAAACTGGTGGTCCAATTTCCATTAGATCGCCTAAGCCAATAAAGTCATTGATGAGTCGATTGTATCCAAAAAAAGTACCCCGTTCAGTTAGTATTATTTCGTCACAATTAGATTCCTCAAGTTTTGCAACTACATGCTTCATTTCAGAAGGTGATAGAAATTGACCTTTCTTAACATTGACAATTACTCCTGTTTGTGCAGCAGCAACTAGAAGGTCAGTTTGTCTACACAAGAAAGCAGGAATTTGAATAATGTCAGCAACTTTTGCAACTTCACTTGCTTGAGATGGTTCGTGTATATCAGTTGTAACACTTACCGAAAGGTGTTCTCTAATTTTGTCAAGAATTCTGAGACCCCGTTCAATTCCTGGACCTCGTTTTGAATGAACACTTGTTCTATTTGCTTTGTCAAAACTTCCTTTAAAGACAAAGTTAACTCCCGCATCTTTGCAATATGACTGCAAGGACTCAGCGATGAACATTGCCTCTGACTCGCTCTCAAGTACGCATGGACCTGCGATTATGAGTAATTGATCTCCATTCCCGACAGTAGAACCATTGATTTGAAGTGAGTGTTTCATAATGTACAGGGTACCACGAGAGGGGTATGGTCCGATAGTACTTGGCAAAAAGTACATATATCTATAAACGAGATGATTTGCTTTAGGGGGGTATTTGACGGGTCGATGAATTTACTTGGGTTGAACATAGGAATTTAAGAATGACACACATGCCTCGAGAACCAGAAGCTTTTAGCGAACAAGTAGTACATATTTTACGTCGACATTTTCCTGATCGAAAAGTAGAACTTGCTGGTCCCATGGATTTGTGTCTAGATGGCCGCCATTTAGGTCTAAATAATTTATACAGAATGGTGATGGCAAATCCAGAGCGTGGAGTAAATCTAGTTGAGGATTTTCTGGAACAATTATTTGAAGGTGATGAGATTTCTCAGGTTCCGATGCCTTTTTCAATCGCTAAATCTAAGATAATGCCTAGGATTCAACCACTCGCAATATTTGAACAACTCGATAGTGAACAAGTAGCACATCAGTCATTTGTAAACAATACAGCAATTTTATACGTTATTGATATGCCAAGAATGACTGTTAGTATTACAACGGAACAGTTGATTCGATGGGGTGTTTCAATTGATGAGATAGATAGGATTGCCAGAGACAATTTGGCAAATTATCAACCTGACTTGAAATTACAACTCGTGGAAGCAAGTGATGGAGGGCGAGCTGCTATTTTCAATATGCAAGATGGCTACGACGCGGCAAGATTATTACTAGACACTTTGTGGAAACGACTAGCTCCTGAGTTCAAGGGTAATTTCTATGTCGCAGCTCCTGCTAGGGACATGTTTATGGCAATATCTTGTGGTCCAGATACATTTGTTGAAAAACTTCAAGAAAGGATAGAGGTTGATTTCAGAAGACTTCCTTATCCAATTTCTAGAGATCTCTTTCTAGTTACTCAAGATGGGGTCGCTGGAACACGTGCTGCTTAATTAAAAGATAGGCACAACTTATACCTTGCACATAAAGAAAACTGATTCATGGTGGGGTAGACACTGTATTAGTTAATCTTGAATATGGTCTTTGGGACACTGCTCAGATAGTTTTGTATACTCGTAGGAATGCTACTCATAATTGATAATTATGATTCGTTTACCTTCAATCTGGTCCAAAGAATTGGTGAATTAGATGTAAGGGCTAGAACCCATAGGGAAATGCATATTGCAAGAAACGATCAAATAACGTTATCTGAAGTACAAGATATGCAACCGAGTTGGTTATTGATTTCGCCTGGTCCATGTACACCTGACGAGAGTGGAATAAGCAGAGAATTGATAGGTTATTTTCGTGGTTCAATCCCAATTTTGGGAGTATGTTTGGGTCATCAGGCGATTGCAGACCTATATGGAATGAAAGTTGTTCAGTACAAGAAACCAGTGCATGGGAAAACATCTCCAATTTTTCACGATGGAAATGGTGTCTTTGCAAATATACCAAACCCATTTGATGCAACTCGATATCACTCACTAGTAGTTGAACCCTCTTCTATTCCCGATGATTTTGAGATGAGTGCTTGGACAGAAGAAGGAGTATGTATGGGTTTGAGATGGAAGGGTGCTGGGTCGATTTTAGAAGGTGTACAATTCCATCCTGAGAGTTTTTTAACAGATGATGGCCCCCGTTTATTGAGTAATTTTCTTAGTTCTAGTTGATGCCCCTATGCTTCACCTAATTCTCTCAATTTGTATCGCATATCAGCCAGCAGGAACAACTTCTGTAGGTGACGGATTGGTGACTATGTCTAACATAGAGTTTGCCGAAATTGGCAATCAGAAAAAACACAAATTGTCTATGGATGTGGTATTTCCTTCTAATTCGGTTGGCTCTCTTCCAGTTGTAATATTTATACATGGAGGTGGGTGGATTGAAGGAAGAAGACAAGATGGCTTAAGGTCAATTAAGATGTTCGCTAAAGGTGGGTACTTTGCTATGACTATTGATTATCGACTTGCTGGACAGGGAGGTTTTCCAGATGCAGTTCATGACTGTAAAGCAGCGATTCGCTTTGTGAGAAAAAATGCTGACGAATTAGGTATTAATCCAGATAAAATTGCACTGGTAGGTTTCTCAGCAGGAGGATACCTTTCAACACTCGTTGGAGTTAGTAGTGGAAACAACTTGCTAGATGGATCAATTAATGGAACAGATATAACAACCGAAGTTACTTGCGTTGGCTCCATTAACGGTACCGTAATGCCACAACGGGCAAAAGGAATTGGCAAGAAAATATATGAACAATGGGCTCTCAGAGATAAAGAAACTAAACTTGAAAATACCCTTCCAATTACATATTTAGACAAGAGCGATCCGCCAATATATTTACTTTGCGGAGAAGAAGATAGCATTTGCCCAGTTGAATTAACCAAGGAATTCACCGGATTCCTTGAGACGAATAATATTGATTGCAAACTTGAAATCATAGAAGGCGCTAATCACTTAATTGCTGATCCATCTGCTTATTTAGGATTGCTTCAGTTCATTGATAAACACCTTGGCGGTAACTCAATGGACGTGCTTCAGAAAAGATTAGATGAAATTAACGTTCTAGGAACCGGCAGGAACTAATTCTATATTTTCTAGGAAATTAAATAATGACTCACGTTGAGAGTCGACAACGTCTGCTGGTCCGAGTACTTTGAAGTGCGTTCTTCCCTGATCGTGTTGGTCGATGATAACAATCAAGGTTTGATTGTGAATGTGGAACATTGCGCTTGATCCCATATACTCTCCGTTGAACTCAATTAACTTGGCATCTCGGTTTTGCACTTTAACATTGCAAGTGCGTGGAACGATAGGTCCGCCTTCGTTAGTTCTAAAAAGTTGTTTCCACCTTTTTATATTTGATTCCAAATCTCCACCTTCACCTTTATCAAATTGAAGAACGGAGAACGTTGTCTTATTGGTTGAATCATCGGCTCGTAAAACATAGTTGCAAGTTACACTAAGAGATTTCGGCAAGTACCATTCCCAGCCACTTGGTTTCTTTGATCTAAAATGACCAAAAGTTATCCAGTTGTCATCTGCCGGCGGTTTTGGTTTATACTTTGCCTCATAATCGACATCTTTATCTACATCAAGAAGAGATGGTCTTTCAGGTTTTGGATTATCTTTTATGACTTCTTCTTGCTCATTCACATGTTGAACTACTTCCGCTGGTTCTTGGTCGCAACTACAAGTAATCAATAAACAACTCACAAGAATTAAGTAGTAAATCTGCATATCAACTAGAATCCCTATAAGAAGGATACGCCGATTATGTCATTCGGTTGACTGAAAGTTACAACATGAGCAGAACAATCCATCTTTGTGGAGGAAAAATCCTTAGTAATCCCAAAAAGGGGCATTTTTCTAGTTCAATTACGATTGTTGATGGATACGTTGCGGCATTAGGCGAGTTGCCACCAACTGATTCGCAAATAATAGAGTTAGGAGATAAGTTCGCAATTCCCGGTTTTGTTGACTCTCATCTTCATCTTGTTGAAGGAGCGACTCTATGGGGAGGATTAGATTTGAGCGATGTCAAGTCAAAAGATGAGTTCCTATCATTAATTAACATGGCATCGTTGGAAGCAGGTGAAGGTGAGTGGATTGTTGGCTCTGGGTGGTCTGAGAAACAACTAGGGGGGATCCCCAACCTTTCGTGGTTCGAAAATTCAAGGGATATTCCTGCGATTTTTTTTAGGAAAGATTTTCATGCGGCTGTAATAAACAAGTCACTATTGCAAAAATTGGATACGGAAAATGTAATGAAACTTTCAGGTGGACAAGAGTTACTTTCTGGGATAGTTAAAGAAGACGCTTTGTTTGAGGGAGTGAGTCCTCTGGTTCCATCAATTGTTACTTTGGAAAAAATTCATAGGGTAAAAAAAATCATAAAAAAGTTGCACGCAAACGGAATCACATCAGTAGGTTCTATGGAGAATTATGTGGATGTTGAGAGTGTGCTTGTTCCAATTACGAACGAACGACTAATACGAATAGGAGTTATGTTGTTGGACCAACCTTCAGAGTTAACAATTGCACGCAGCAAATTGCTGAATAGCCAGTTTATGAGAACGTTTGGCTTTAAGGCATTTTTGGATGGATCCCTTGGCTCTAGAACTGCAAAAATGTACCAGAATTGGAATGATGTCGATTCGGATGGACTTTGGGCTGGAGTTGCAGCAAAAGGCGAGTTGGATAATTGGGTCAAGGCAGTAACGTCAAGTGATTTTTCCCCTGCAATCCATGCAATAGGTGATTTAGCTGTAGGTGTTGCAGTTGAAGCACTAAAATATGTTGACAACTCGCTTTTGTCTAGAATTGAACACGCTCAGTTTATAGCTGATAAAGACATTTCTAAAATAAGTGGAAACTTGTTTGGGGTCCAACCGCTCCATCAGCCGGATGACCTTTTAATTGCAAAGGAAGCGGTTGAAGAAGACCGTATCAAGCAGTTACACAATTGGAGGCGAATGATCGATCATGGAGCAATCCTCTCATTTGGTTCGGATTGGCCAGTTGTCGAATTTGACCCTATCGCTTCAATGTCAGTAGCGATTGGGCAAGGGCTTACTCCAATGGAATCGCTTATAGCTAGCACTGCTAACGCTGCATTATCAATACATTTTCCTAAAAGTGGAATGTTAGAAATTGGCAGTCATGGTGATTTAGTGATTTTGGATAAAGATCCATTAAATTGTGACTGGAAAGAATGCTCTCCATCTGTGACAATGACAATCCTAGATGGAAACATCGTATATGAGAAGGAAAAGACCGATGACTAATCGATTAACACATTTAGACGAACTGGGAAGAGCTTCTATGGTTGATGTGTCTGAAAAAGAAACGCTGCGGAGAACTGCTGTTGCAGAAGGGTTTTTTTGTGCAAAAGAATCAACGATTGATGCTCTAATGAGTGGGGATTTACCAAAAGGAGAGGGGTTAGCTGTCGCAAGAGTTGCAGGAATACAGGCGGCCAAATTATGCGATGTTTTGATTCCTCTATGCCATCCTCTCCCATTAGAATTTTCAGAGGTCTTATTTGAACGTATATCTTCAGATCGATTGAGAATTCAAGCTACTGCAATTGTTAATGGGAGAACCGGTATTGAGATGGAGGCGCTTACAGCAGTGAGTGTTGCAGCTCTCACACTTTGGGACATGACAAAAGCGATTGACAATAACTTAGCGATTGAAGGCATTTCTTTAATCGAAAAAACCAAAAAGTAGTTCTTGAGTTTATTTCAGTTTGTGTTGAGCACTCGATTGATGAAGTCGCATATTAAGTAAGGGTCTTTGACTCCACGTGAACTCTCAACCCCACTGCTAACATCGACTCCAGATGGTTTTGAGTACTTAATAACTTCTTCAATGTTAGCTGGTGATAAACCACCTGCGATAATTACTGGTTTAGAAAGAGTTGGAATTAACTCTGCTATTTCAGAATGGTCGAATCTTTCGCCTAAGCCCCCTGTAGAACCGTCAACTAAAAGTGCATGAACATTTGGGCATGCGTCCCAGCGTAATAATTCTTGTCGATTCCATTTGAAAGCTCGAATTACAGGAATTGGTATGTTGATAATTGTTTCTTCGTCTTCGGTGCCGCACAGTTGAAGCATTCCGTTCCAGTCATAGAAATCCTCCAAAGAGGTGTGGTTTTGAAGTACTGCAACTGAAACCACATCATTAGGTACTTGAAGCAACAGTTGGTTTGCAACATGCCTTTCGATAAATCGTGGTGAACTCTCAACGAAAACTAGTCCAATTGCATTTGCACCAGCGCCAACTGCGATGTCAACGTGTTCTTCTTCGCGTAGGCCGCAAATTTTTATGTCTACTCCGCTGGTTTGACTAGGGAATTGGTTCATGAATTTAACTCGTTTGATAGTGTATCTACTAGCCCCTCATGTTCTTTAGAAAAGCCGTTTGCAAAATCGTTTAGTAATTCTTTTGCTCGTTTTGAATTATTGAGATGTCTCGCATATTTTGCAGCAATAAGAAGTGCAATTTCACTCCGGTTATCGGCATCTTTATGAAACTCAAGATACTTTTCGTGGATATTGACGCCATCTTCAATTCGACCTTCGTTTATTAAAAAGTTCCCAATTTGTACATGTGTTTTTTGGTCTAGGATTATTGGTGGCTTGTCATTTAGTGACTTAAGGTATTGGTTTGCTCCTGCAGCGATATTGCCTGATGCAACCGATTGGATAATTGATGCCCTCGTAAGTGAAGGTGGATTTGGAGTTTTGCGAATGGGAAGTTTTTTTGCAATTGCTTGCTTGTAGGACCTTCTGCGGTTTGATTGACTGAGCATCTCTGTTAAATCAAATTGAGTTGATTTAATTAACTTAAGTGATAGCAGGGTGAAAGTGATAGCAAATCCGCTAGCGTATCCTCCCAAGTGCGTGAACCAAGCGGTGGGAGCCGTGTTTGCTCCTGCATAACTAGAAAGCAAACTGAATGTGTCAAACAAAATAAAGAACATCACAAATAGCATGCTTGGTATTTTGTAGATTCCGATGATGAAGAATATGAAAAGAACATTTATTTTTGTTTTTGGAGCCAATACAATGAAGGCAGCAGTGACTGCACAAACTGAACCACTCGCGCCAACTACGGATCCATTGCTTATGAGTATTTGCAATCCCCCTCCAATTGCACCACAAAGAAGATAAAAAGAAGCAAAACCGATATGCCCCATACGATCTTCAACAGCTTTGCCAAATGGTAGAAGAAAAATCATATTTCCTAAAATGTGCCACCAACTAGCGTGTAGAAATTGATAAGTAATTAGAGAGAAAATGTGGAAATGGGTACTTGAAAGTACTCCTTCATTGAATAAAGTTGCAATACTTCTGGTGATTTCGTTGCTTGAATCTATTCCACCAGTTCTATTTGTAGACCACTGAAGCGCAAATACGATTAGATTTAAGCAAATAATGCCATAAGTCACCGTTGGATGGTGTTTGTGTTGAATATCAGAGCCAATTGGTATCAGCATTTTCGTATTGTATGCTTGGAATTCGCTAGGAATCTGTTAAAATACAATTTCGCTTGTGGAATGACGGGGCTTTGTCCACAAATTACAATCTGTGTCCTTGGAGATAAAATGAGCACAACTGCAATGAACGAAATGCACATCGACATCGGTCTCGTCAACACTATTGTTGCACGATCATCACTCTCATTCATTAATGGTGAGGAGGGGATTCTTGAATATGTAGGTTACGATATAGATGACCTTGCTCGTCAAAGCACCTTTGAGGAATCTACGTATCTCCTTTGGAACAGACGTCTTCCAAGTAGGAGTGAACTTGCTGACTTTACAGCATTAATTAGAAGCAATTATGATTTATCAGATACGATGTGGGACATGATTGTTTCTCTTCCTAGGGACGCTACCCCCATGCATGCGCTGAGGACCCTAGTTTCAGCACTATCACTTGAAGACCCAACAGCAGACGATCAATCGCAAGCGTCAAATGAAAGAAAATCATTGACAATGCTAGCAAAGATTCCAGCATTTATTGCTGGTTTCGACAGGCATCGCAAAGGTCTTGATTTGGTAAGACCCGACTCTGAAGCGTCAATAGCAGAAAACTTTTTATATATGCTAATAGGTGAAAAGCCAACAGAAAGAATGATTAGGGCTATGGATATTTGCCTAATTTTGCATGCTGATCATGGGTTTAACGCTTCCACATTTGCTTCACTGGTAACAATTTCAACCTTAAGCGATATGTATTCAGCAGCAACAACTGCGATTGGAACTTTGAAAGGTCCTCTTCATGGAGGAGCAAATCAAGGTGTTATGTTGATGCTTCAAGAAATTGACTCGATTGATGATGTAGAGTTATATGTGATGAACAAATTAGCAAATAAAGATCGCGTAATGGGCTTTGGTCATCGTGTATATAAAGCATACGACCCTCGAGCAACTTATTTGAAAACATTTGCACAAGGGATTGCTGAAGATACTGGGAATTTGGAACTATTTGAAAAGAGCAAAAGAATTGAAGAGGTTATGGATAGAGAGGTTGGCATGAAAGGTATTTATCCTAATGTAGACTTTTATTCAGCCACCACTTACTATTCACTTGGAATTGACCTTGACCAATTCACGCCGTTGTTTGCTATGAGCCGAATATCCGGATGGGCAGCACATTGCCTTGAGTATCTGCAAGAAAATCGACTTATCCGACCCCGTTGCGACTACGTTGGTCCACATGAGCAGACTTATATACCAATCTCACAACGCTAATCTGTTATGGGCATGACTCTCTTTCGTGGCTTTACTGGTTTGTGAGTTATTGTCTATACATTAACAATCTATCGTGGGCTAACAATAAAATATCGTTATTCCCATCGTTTGACAGATCAGTAATAATAATTTGGCTTGGTTGCCATTCTTTTGGTTCGCCGCTTGAGAATATCCTTGATTCAAAAATTTTGAATCCAGTTGCGTATAACATTTTGTTTGATTCACTGAAAGAAAATATTTCAAGCATCTGTTCACCTGCGTCAAGAGAGACAATGTCGCTGTGCCCATCAGAGTTGACATCTCCGACTGCAAGTTCATGCTGAACACGTCGGTCGTTGTCGCTTCTCCACGATTGGATTTCATTGAGTGAAATTCGATCGCCCAATAGTTGTATAACGGCAAAACCCGAATCGCCTATAGCCAAGATGTCGTTTGCTCCATCTCCAGTAAAATCGCCTGAATACATTGGTCCGAGTTCGTATCCATGAACAAAAATGCTGTCGGACTCCTGCCATTCATTTGTTTCAGTTTGTGTTAAAAAGACAATCCGTTCATTCTCTTTGTCAGCAACTATAATATTGTCATTGCTTGTTGCTATCGAAATTAAATCAGAGGCGCCATCTTCTAAATTAATCTGGGTTACTACTTGCCAACCTGGACTAATACCGTCTTTCTTTTCTGTTTCATACCTTACAGCGCGAACGTAGTTGTCCTCAGAGATTAATAATTCTGGTAGGTTGTCATTGTCTACGTCAAAAATAGCTGTGTTATCTGCAGATGCATCTTTGACTAACCCATGTTGTCCCATTTCTTTGTCATCCAAAACAACAAAACCATCTTCTGTTGCTTGAACTAGTTTCATTGGTCTGTCTCTAGTTAATAAAAGCAAGTCGGTTTTGCCATCTTGATTTGCATCGAATCCTATAATCTCATCAGGACCTCGACTCAAAGAACCAAGTTCTATTGACTCAGAGTTCCCATCGTTATCTATCAGGTCTATAACGTATGACTTGCTCTTCTTTGAGATAACTGCAACTCTCATTTCGTTGTTAAGTTCTACAGTAGACAAAGCAACTGGTGAGTTCCCAAAAGAAAAAGGTATTGGATTGGGGAATTTTAATTTTAGACCCTCCAGAGCAGATCGTCCAACAACACCCTCGTCATTGCTAAGTGAAAACAACTCTTGTTTTCCATCACCAGAAATGTCGCAAACTGAGATTGAGTCCACTTCTGAAAGAGTGGCGGACGAAACCCCTGAAGAAAGACCTTCCCCCTTTATTTGTGGGTAAATAACTATCGTATTGTCAGCAGGATTTGTGGCAACTAAATCTAACAGACCATCTCTGTTCGCATCAGTAACTAGGTGTTTGTGTCTACCTTCTCCTAGAAATGGGTAGATTTTTATTGACGCATCTCTGTCACCAATTGAATCTATTTCCTCACTATCAATCTCATATAGAACGATTCGTCTTGACGAACGTTCGATAATTGCCATCAGGGCAGGTTTTCTGTTTTTCAATGATACCGAGCAAAACTCGCGTAAAGGGGGCATTTCAAATCGTATCTGTGGCCCTATTGATAAGTTGTTATCTGAGATTCTAGCCATCCATAATCTGACGGGCTCACTACCGTCTGGCACTATTCCAGCAATATCAATATGCCCATTCCCATCAAAATCAGCCAAATCAAATGCCACTACTCTATCGTCTGTTGCATATACTGTTGGCTTTCCTAAGGCATCTCCGTCCGTGGGAAAAGTTTGGATATTTCCCTTAACAATCGTGACTAGTTCAGGAGAGTTGTCATCAACTAAATTGGTAATAGAAAAGGCGCTTCGGTTTGAGTTTAGATTTTGTATTCGGTGAGTTCGTGTTTTCTTAAAACCGCCAATGGGCTGTTGGGCTAAAAATACAATGTGATTAGGATTGCTTGCGTAAATGATATCTGTTAGATCATCGTTATTGAAATCATGTAAGGATAGAGCAGACACCTTGTGCGATACCATTATCCTTTCTTTCTCAAATCTCCAATGTTCGGGTATTTCATTTGCGCGACTAACTTCAACCTCATCTTCTGGACTCGCTCCTTCTTTTTGAAGGAACAAATCAATTCTGCTTTTACGGTTATTGATAACTAAGATATCAATCAGACCATCTCCATTGATATCTCCTGTATACATAGGACCTGCGGTGGCGCCAACTTTAATGACTTCTAAATCGCTATATCCAAAATAATCGCCGAGATGAGGTTCATCAGTCAGTGTGGAGCAAATTACGATTGATAATATATGAGAGGTTAACATTGTCTGTTCCTTATTACGTAGTTGCGTATGCTATCACGCAAAATGCTTGAGTACTGTACAATTGAATATGGACATGAGAAAAGTAGAATATATTTCTGTATTAAACTTATTTTTATTAATATCCTTTGTCGCTAATTATTGTTATTCGGATATTGTTTTTCTTAATAGCGGTAGCCAGTTGCATGGTGACATAATCAAAAGAACAGATAACCAATTATGGATTGACATTGGACCAAAAATAATTGAAGTTAATGTTTCCCAAGTTAAAGACGTGCAACTTGCCGTTCAAGATATTGATAAACTAGAAGTTGACACTACTCATTTATTTAGAACTTCTGAAGGGTTGCCAGAATTAAGCCCTCGGGAACAGGCCAAGAGAGTTGGTGCATCTGTTATAAAGGTATCGACTCCAGGAGCACTTGGTTCTGGAGTTTTGCTTAGTGAAAATGGCTTTGCAATTACAAATGCTCATGTAATACAGGGTGAGACGGACTTACGTGCAACCGTATGGATACCTCAACCAGATGGAACCCTCAAGAGGACTACCATCGAGGACGTTGACATCATTGCGGTTAATAATCATCTAGATTTAGCACTATTGATGTTGACTCACCCAGATGCCAAGGCATTTGATTTTTCTGTCCTTGAAAAGGCAGAAACTATCGAAGTAGGTCAGACGGTATTTGCGATTGGTAATCCGCTTGGTCTTGAAAGATCAATGAGCCAAGGAGTCATCTCGACAAAACAAAGAAGTTTTGATGGGCTTACTTATATTCAAACAGATACCGCGGTAAATCCTGGAAATTCAGGTGGCCCATTATTCAATACGCGTGGTGAAGTAGTTGGTATAACAAACATGGTTATTCCTATTGCCGAATCACTAAATTTTGCTATTCCGACTAGATATGTAAAAGATTTTATTCGTAATAGAGAAGCGTTTGCTTATGATGAAAAGAATTCAAACTCTGGGCATCAATATTATGTGCCCCCAAAACGGGTAAAAAATGGTGTTTCCCCAATATTGAAAGACGGAATAGAAGATTCCCAATAGAATGAAGTGAATTTGGTTTGATAATGAGAAGAATAGATAGGAGTAACTAACTATGTTAATGATTTCAACACTTTGTGCAATATCAATTACTTATGCTGATGTAAATATCGAGCAAATCTTGCCAGATAATAGTATCGCAGTAATATCAGTAAACGACGTTTCAGTTCTTGCTGATCACTTGCAAAAAACTGGGCTTTGTGATTCGATTTGCGAGATGGGTCAAGATTTTTCTGAACATATACCAGAAAAGGCATGTCCTTTGGGAAGTTCTGAATGCGCAGCAATTATTGAATCACTGGAATTAGACGAAACTAAGTTCAAGTTTCCAACTGGATCTGCAGGGGCTGGAATCTATCCCGTACTCGACCACGAAAGTGGTACTGTGGGAATTGGTTTGATTGCGATGATGCAAGTTGAAGGAACACCGTATGCTGATTTGTTTGACAAGATTACATCTAACTTTGAGGATAACTTAGAAGTGGTAGACCTTTCAGGGCGAGAAGTTCTGTTGTTAACAGGTTATATGCCAACTAATCTACCTAACACAGGACCCTTTGATCTTTCTAGTTTTAGCCAAGTATATCTTGCAAATACAGACGGTTACCTAATTATTGGATCAGAACCCGATTGTATTGCAAGAGCCTTTTCAGCGATTGATGGTGAACCAGAAGCGAACTCACTCTCAAATGAAAAAGTATTTACTTCTTTGATGGAGCAGTGTGGAGGTGATGGAGATATCCATGCTGCAGTTCTGCTTGAGAACTTTGCAGATGTGATTGTGCAGTTAGATCCAACTGGGCAATCGATGATGTTTCTTCCTATGTTGAAATCCTTCTTTGGAGACATTGACGGATTAGCAGAATCAGTTACCTTTGCCCCATCAGATGATGTGATGCTCAAAGGGAAATACGCCTTGTATATGGCAGATGGACGCAGTGGGTTGCTTGGGTTAATTGGTGAGAACACCTCAGAAAATCAAGTCCCTATTTTTGTTGGCGATGACATATTGAGTTATTCTCAAACAAATATTGATTTTTCCAAGGTCTCCCAACTAGTGAAGGAAATTCTTACAAGTAATCCGATGTTGGCTTATCAGTTTGGTCCACAAGGATTCGAGCAAATGGAACAAAGCGTTCAATTGGCAGTTGCACCACTAGGTTCTGAATTGCATTTCCTTTCAACAGGCCGACTTCCATTTTCTGATGACTCTTTAGGATATCTAGTAGCAGTTGAGTGTACTGATGAGGAACAGTTATCAAATTTCTTGAACACAACCCTGCCAATGATGGGGTCAACTTCTAGTGACTTTTTGGGTAATCAAATTTATACAATTGACATGAGCGGTTCGATGATGATGCCTTTACCAATAGAGATGTCGATGTCTATTGCTGTTGGAGGCGGTTATGCTTTTTGTGGCTTAACCCATTCAGTTGAGGATGCACTAAGAGCAGTTGCAAATCCAAAAGAAAACAGCAGAACAAATAGGAAAAATTCTGCCTGCCAACTTTTAAAGAACAACGATATTTCTGGCTGGGGCTATGGCGATATGAAGAAGAGCATTGATATACAACAAGTTGTCTCTGAGAAAATGCAAGAGAAATTTTTGGAAGAAATTGAAGCATTTGATCCAGAAATGGCTTCAGAGATGAGAGCAGAGTTCGCTCAGAGTCAAACGATGCAAAATATGTTTTTGGAGAGTTTATCAATGTTCTTAGGCCCGATGGCTTGGAATATGAGTACTAGCGAGACAGGTTTTACCTCAGAAGTAATCATGATGAAAGGCAAATAACCCTGAAGTCATTTGTGGTTTTTTAACTACTGGATCTTATTTTCTGAATTAGTGTCTTGTTTGTTGTTTGGTCAACCAAACATATCACAGATAATATCAAATCCGGCTGTCACTTTAAAAGCGGAAAGGCAGCAGGGGTTTGATTGGTGAAAAAATCGTTATTCCCATTCGATGGTTGCAGGTGGTTTTGAACTGATGTCATAGACAACTCGGTTGACCCCACGAACTTCATTGATGATACGACTGCTTATTTGACCAAGGACATCGTATGGTATTTTTGCCCAGTCAGCAGTCATGAAATCTTGTGTCTCTACAGCTCGTATAGCCACAACATTTTCGTATGTTCTTCCATCTCCCATTACCCCAACAGACTGTATTGGTAGAAGAACTGCAAATACCTGATCTGTGTTTCTGTAGATATTTGCAGCAACTATTTCTTCAAGAAGGATTTCATCGCAGTTCCGAAGTAGTGAGAGTTTTTCAGAATTAATATCACCCAAACATCGAACCGCTAATCCGGGTCCAGGAAATGGATGTCTCCAAATAATTCCATCAGGAAGACCAAGAACCTCGCCTAATTTTCTGACCTCATCTTTGAATAAATCCCGAAGTGGTTCTACTAATTCGAATCCAAGTTCTTCTGGTAGTCCGCCAACATTGTGATGCAATTTAATGTTGGCGGCAGCACCGCTGTATCCATGTCCTGACTCGATTACATCAGGGTAAAGTGTTCCTTGTGCAAGAAAAACAATCGGTTTCTCGGATTCTCCTTGAATTTCAGAAGCGGCACTCTTGAAGACCTCTATAAACCTGTGTCCAATTTTAGTGCGTTTTTCCTGTGGATCTACAATCCCGACCAAGTCATCAAGGAAATCCTTTGAAGCGTCAACTACTCTTAGGTCTATTGCAAAATGATCTCTAAAAGTGGTTTCGACATATTCCCTCTCATTTTTCCTCAATAAACCATTGTCTACGAAGACGCAAACTAATTGATCCCCAATTGCCTTGTGTAAGAGCGCTGCCACAACTGAGGAATCGACTCCTCCACTTAAGCCGCACAATACTCTGTTACTTCCAACTTTTTCTCTAATAAGTTTGCACTGTTCTTCCAGAAAGTCAGACATTCTCCAAGTGTTTTTGATATTGCATATTTCATAAAGGAAATTTCTCAGAAGATCTACTCCATGAGGTGTGTGGGTTACCTCGGGATGAAATTGAACTCCATAAAACTGTTTGTTTTTATGTGCTACTGCCGCCATTGGGCAAGTCGAAGTGGTTGCTAAAACTCGAAAGTCCTGCCCCAATTGATCTACTTGGTCACCATGGCTCATCCAAACAGCGGTGTCGGTTGGGATTCCTCGGAAAAGACCTTCATTGTCAATCACTTGCAATGTAGATCTGCCATATTCTCTTGCTTGAGCAGCATCGACTTGACAGCCAAGCATAGAACTCCCTAGTTGCATTCCGTAGCAGATGCCAAGGATTGGAACTCCTAGTTCAAATATACGATTGCAGAATTTGGGTGAGTCGGACTCACCGACACTATTAGGACCTCCTGAAAGAATTATTCCTGCTAAGTTGTACTTATTAAACTCTTCAATATTTGCATTTGGAGAGACCAAAACGCTAAAAGCACCTGCCTCTCTTACTCTTCTGGCTATAAGTTGGGCATATTGGCTTCCAAAATCGACAATAAGCACTGTTTCGGTGTTATTTTGAACTGAAGATTTTATATCTGTACTTGTCATGAGAATTCGGCAGGTTACCATGATTACTGATTTATGGACACACCTCTGTCAACTTCATCTTTTACAATCGAATTTACATCGTCACCAGAGTGGTTTCGAACTATTCGAAGTTTGCTAATGACGTCCTCACTCCAAGCAGGTTTTGACGATCGTGTTGCTGGTCAGGTTTCCATGGCAGTAGATGAGGCACTTTCAAACATCCACCGGCATGGATATAAAGGGGACTGTACGGGTAGTATTATTCTTAGAGTAGATACAAAATCAACACCTGTACCACAAATATATATCCAAATTGATGACGAAGCATGCCAAGTTGAAAAAGAGGTAATCAAATCAAGAAATCTTGATGAAGTGCGTCCTGGTGGTATTGGAGTTTTTCTCATAAAAACAATTATGGATAAGGCAGTTTGGTCTAAGAGAGAAGAAGGTGGAATGAGATTGACGATGAGTAAAACATTTTCTGAACAAAAACTTGAAAACCCAAAATTGAGAACAAAAACAAATGGCTAAGTCCAATTTAATAATTGAAGTTGAAACAGATGGGTTTATTACTTTTATTACACCTTTTGGTGATATAGATTTAAGCAAATCGAGCGAACTTCGATTGGCAATTAAACCCATTCTCGAAAAGGATCCATTCAAAGTCATTGTCGACCTTAACGGAGTCCCATACATGGACTCCTCAGGTGTAGCCACGTTAGTTGAAGCGCTTCAATTGTCTAAACAATCTAATATTCAATTTGTTGTATGTTGTCTAACCGATGGAGTAAGGTCAATCATTGAACTTGCACGCCTTGACAAGATATTTACTATTTGTAATTCTAGAGAGGAAGCAATTGCCAAATAGTCATCACAATTTTGATAAGTTCAATACCTTTTCTCGACTTTTTGAGGCATGGGGTGAATTATGGGTTCGTATCTTTGAATTCGTCGGAGGAATAAGTGGTCTTCTTCTTGATGTTTGGTTATGGATTTACCGTTCTGTATTTAGAAGAGAAGTAAGATTTGGAAAAGCAGCAACGGTTGCACAAATTGTTCGAGTCGGAGCTAGATCAGTAGGAATCGTCTGCTTAGTGTGTTCTTGTATTGGGCTTATTTTAGCGATTCAGATGAAAGGACCACTTGAAAAATTTGGTCAAGTTGAAATGATTTCCGTTATCGTTGGAATTTCTGTCTTACGTGAGTTAGGTCCTTTAATTTCGGCGATTGTGTTAACAGGATTTGCTGGTGCGGCAATCGCAGCAGAATTAGGCACTATGGTTGTTGGTGAGGAAATAGAAGCCCTTGAGTCACAGGCGTTAAATCCTATCCGTTTTTTGGCTGTTCCACGTGTTATTGCGACAACTTTGAGTTTAGTGCTCCTGACTATAATTGGCGATGTAGTTGCTATTGTGTCTGCCGGATTAGTGACGGTTAAACTATTTGGAGTGCCATACGAAATCTATAAAGCAAACACTTTAGAACAAATTGACTTAGGTGATTTTACAACTGGTTTGGTAAAAGCCGCAATTTTCGGGATGGTTCTTTCTGCAATTGCATGCTACAACGGCTTCAGAGTAAGTGGTGGAGCAGCTGGAGTAGGTAAAGCTACAACAGATACGGTGGTCCAATCGATTGTAACTATTATAATTGTCGACCTCGTATTTACTACGATATTCTATCAACTTGGTTGGGGATAACTCAGATTAGAAAGTTCGTCTCACATGCTAATGTTGATTCGGTATGCATTGTTGCTTAGAGAAATAGACCAAGACCGTCAAGTTTACATCTATTAGACCATTTGCAAAAAAGGAAAACTTAATCTAGTCGACAACATTTGCAAAAATCATTCGTCCTGCAGATGTCTGAAGTGAATTAGATACTTCGATATTTACCATTTTTCCAACAAACTCACCACCGTTTTCAATCACTACCATAGTTCCGTCTGGAAGATAACCAACGCCCTGAGAATTGGATTCTCCTTGTTTGACAATTTCAATTTGCATTTGTGCTCCTGGTACGGCTTGTGTTCGTACTGCAGCTGAAAGTTCGTTTATATTTAAAATAGTGACGCCCTCAATCAAGCCAACTTGTTGAAGGTTGGAGTCAGAAGTCAATATTCGGTAGCCGCTAGTTTGAGCAAGTTCAAGCAAAGCACGATCGACGCTTTCATCGCTTATTTCTGTAGATTCGATAGTCAAATCAACATGTCCGGAGTTTCTTAAGTTGGCAAGAATTGCCAATCCTCTTCTGCCTCTCTCCCTCTTAAGTTTGTCTCGAGAATCTGACAGTGTGTGCAGTTCGTTAATTACAAATTGAGTGATAATAAGAGGGGCATCAATGAACTTGGATGTTGCTAATTGTTCAATCCTCCCGTCTATTAAAATTGATGTGTCCACGAGAAGCGGTCGAATGCCACGAACCTTGCGTGCAAATTCAACGTATGGGAGCACTAGTCGGATATTGTCTTTTGTTGTAAATACAATGCTGATGGAAAAGTAGCAAAGAGTAATTCCGCTTACTAATTTTAGAAGAGTTAAATATTGAAGTGCGGTAGATGCACGATCCAACCCCCAAGAGTCAGCAATCAAATCAATCAACAAACTAACTGCAAGTGCAGCGAATAGTCCAACTACAAGACCTAAATAAACACCAAGAACTGCTGACAATCGTTTATTTGGAGTCAACATGTCGATAATAAGAACAATTATTGCGAATGCTATAGTTGAAATCAGGGGACCAAGGTGGTCAATGACCACCTCCTCTAATGGTTGATTTACAGCATTTAGACCTGCGATGAAGGGAAGTATGGCTGCTGCAAACATAAAGGTAATGAATAAGAGACGAATGGTGAGGATTACTAAGCGTTTGGTATTTCTCTCCTTCATCTGCTCAATTTCAAGCGCAGTGGGTTTATTTGATTGTGAATCCTTTGACATATGTTAAGTGTACCTTCCTTGGCGACGATTTTAGGGTTCTCTTGCTATCATGCTCATAATTCAGCGTTGAGAAGGACGGTCGGCCTCATAGTCGGGCAGATCGCGAACCTGGTCAGGGCTTGACGGCAGCAGCCATAAGTGGTGTTGTTCGAGCTTTGGGTCCCCGGCCGTCCTTCCCAACGCTGTAGAAATCTACCCAAGGAGGGCATGTTTGAGTTATACAGTATTAGCAAGACGTTACAGATCCTCAACCTTTGATGATGTCATTGGTCAAGAGCCGATCGCGCGAACACTTAGAAATGCGATTGATTCTGACCGAACTGCACATGCATACCTTTTTTCTGGAACTAGAGGTGTAGGTAAGACATCAATGGCACGAATCTTTGCTCGTGAACTAAATACATCTTCTGAACTTAAGGAGAAGGCTCAAATTGACAGTGCGATTCTTAGAGGTGAGGATTTGGATGTAATTGAAATTGATGGCGCTTCTAATAGAGGTGTGCAAGAAGCACGTGACTTGATAGCTGCTTCAGGGTTGTCGCCAAGTAGGTGCAAGTACCGCATTTATATTATTGATGAAGTACACATGCTTACTACTCCCGCTTTTAATGCGTTGTTAAAGACAATGGAAGAACCCCCACCGCACGTGAAATTTATTCTTTGCACTACTGAACTTCATAAAGTGCCTGCAACAATTCAGAGTCGGTGTCAACGTTTTGACTTTCGATCAATCCCATCTTCTAAAATTGCTGAACACCTTGAATATGTTCTGAAAGAAGAAGGTGTAATTGCAGATAAAGAGGTTGTGGCTGAGGTGGCTAGATTAGGGAATGGATCTATGCGAGATGCTCTTTCAATTTTAGATAGACTTCTTGCTGGTGGATCAGGTACGATTAAATTGGAAGAAATGGAAACGTACCTTGGTCTCCCATCACAGAAGGCAGTAACAATTTTGTGTTCAGCTATTTCTAGGGGTGAAATGCAAGTAGCTTTTGAAGCAGCTGAATCACTTATTTCTGATGGCATAACCCCAGATAGAGTTCTATATGTTGTCTCAGAAGCTCTAAGAAATGCTTTAATTGCTAGGGTCTGCGGAGGAGAGTCTTCATTACTTGAGTTGTCCGATGAAAACATCAAAGAAGCCGTTGATATTGGCAAAGAGCTTGATGAAGCAACGCTTACACATTTAATCGCACTTTGTGATTCTGCTAGCAGACAAGTTAGAAGAGGTGGGTCAGGAAGAGCGTTTTTTGAGGCAACAATTGCTCGGCTATGTATGTCGGGTCAACTTGCTGAAGCAGGTTCAGTTCTTTCCACTAATACAGTAACGAAAAAAAAAAGAAAAACTGAGCCAATAAAAACGCCACCCTCAGTTTCGGTAAGTGAAACTCCTTCAAAAACAGACAAGACCAGCAACAATAAAAAGCAGGTAGATTGGGAAGTTATGCACAATGCTATCGCTTCAACTGCGGGCTTAAAACAAATTGCAACACATTTACAATTAGTGTCTTTTATAGACAGTAAACTTATTCTTTCAATCTCTGATTCGGGTAGGGAATCTACTAATTACATACTTGCACAAAAACCTGCAATAGAGAAGGTTGTGTGCGATGTCTCTTTGAAAAAAATTACTCTAGAAATTAAAGTGGCTGATAAGAAAGATGATTTTGGAGATAACTATTCCTCTGTTGATGTAGTCGAAGAGAATGAGTTAGTTCAAAAAGCTCGTGGTCTTTTTGATGGAACAGTAGTGCAAGTGAAAAACGTTAAGAAGGGGATTAACTGATGTCACTTAGGGACTCAAAAGGAACACCAAAGCCAGTCAAGCGATTGCTTGATTGCTTGACTGTATTGCCAGGAATAGGAAAACGAAGCGCTGAACGCATTGCTTTCTATTTAATTAAAGATGTTAACAATGAAGCAATGGATCTAAGTAGGGCTATTTCTGATGTAAAGCAACAAGTAGTTTGTTGTGAGATTTGCAATAACATTGCAGATGAAAGTCCATGTGCAATTTGCCAAGATCCACAACGAGATGGCACTGTAGTGCTTGTTGTAGAGCAGCCGAGAGATTTAATACGTCTGGAAGCAACAGGTATGTTTAATGGCGTCTATCACGTATTAACAGGACGTATTGAGCCGCTTGCTGGGGTAGAAGCGTCTGATCTCACAATTGATAAATTGCTTCAAAGAGTTGACGATTGCTCCAAGAATGTTAGGGGACTAGAAATTAAGGAAGTCGTTTTGGGTTTGAATCCAAATTTGGAAGGTGATAGCACTTCTTTATACCTTGCATCCGAATTAAATTTAAGAATGGTTGCAGTTACGCGATTAGCGCGTGGATTGCCTAGTGGCTCTCAAATTGAATTTGCAAATACTCAAGTACTCTCAGATGCAATTGCCAGCAGGCAAAGCATGAGATAGGAATTAAACTGATGCACTTTGAATTGGGACAACATGTATCTACTAGACAGCAGCAGTTACTTGCTCCAAAAATTATTCAAACGATGGAGATTATGCAGTTACCTCTTCCTGCATTGGAAGAGAAACTAATTCAAGAATTGGAGTCAAACATTTGTTTGGAATTAGTAGAGCCCGAACAATCCGAGAATGATTCGGTAACGGACAGCAATGAGGATATTGATGATGGGTTTGAAGACCCAGATTTTGCAGATATGCCACCACGCAAGGCAGCTTCCGTAGACGGTAGGGATCCAAAACTCGATGCGTTGGCTAATATTCGCGCAAAGCAGGAGAGTTTGTCGGAACAACTTATACATCAATGGAATTTTGCTGAGGTTGATGAGGAGACATTACATTTAGGCAGAAGTTTAATTGGACTTATAGATTCAGATGGTCTATTAACTATGCCTGAAAGAGAAATGCTTAAAAGTGTTTCGAAAGAATGTGGAGTAGAAGTAAGTGAAGATAAACTCCATAAAACAATTGCCGCCCTGCAGAATTGGCTTGAGCCACCGGGGATTGCGGCTCGGTCAGTAAAGGAATCTCTATTGATTCAGGTCTCAGAATTAATGTTGATTGACTCAGAGATGTGGTCAAACGTTCAAAAACTAATTGAACAAAATTTTGATAATTTAATTGAAAATAAGTTACCGCTAATTTCCTCGTCCAGTGGCATGTCAATTGAGGAAGTAAAGATAGCGATAGAAAAAATGCATGAGTTGTCATTGAGTCCTGGACGTCTTCTAGCAACAGATCGAGTTTTGCCCGTTATTCCAGATGCAATTATTGAATTTGATGACAATCAAGATTCTTATTTTGTTTCAGTCAGCGACGGAAATTTACCACCACTTCGAATTTCAGCTGAGTACGAGTTGATGCTAAAAGACAAGAAGCAGGAAGAAAATGCTAAACAGTTCATAAAAAGAAATATTAATTCTGCAAGATGGATTATCGATGCTATAGGACAGCGAAGAAGGACTTTAGGTAATATTGTTCAAATAGTTGTTGACAAACAAAGGGACTTTTTAGATAAAGGGGACGCATACTTGCATCCTCTGCCAATGGTCGAAGTTGCGAATATACTTGGAATACACGTGGCAACAGTAAGCAGGGCAGTAGCAGATAAGTGGATACAAACTCCCAGAGGTATTTTTTCGTTGCGCAGATTTTTCTCTGGTGGTACAACAAGTGATAAGAGTGGGGACATGAGCTGGGAAGCCGTCAAGCATCGATTGCAGGAAATTGTTGATAATGAAGACAAGAGTGCTCCATATAGCGATGAATTATTAGCTCAGAAATTGCGAGAACAGGGAATAGAAATAGCAAGGCGAACAGTAGTGAAATATAGGCAGCAACTAGATATCCCAGCAGCTAGGATTAGAAAAAAATACTAATATCCAAGCGGTTCTAAATCAAGATTTTGTGATTAACTTGAAGTTAGAGTGTTTGTATTTCTTTTGACTTTTCTTCGCACATTTCATCAATGGTTGAGATGTGTTTCTTAGTGTATGCCTCTATGTCGTCTTTCCCCTGTTTGCCGTTATCTTCTGAAAAAGCATTGCTTTTATCTTTTACCAAACTGTCTATATGCTTTATTGCATCGCGTCTTTCGTTTCTAATTGCAACTCTGTTTTCTTCTGCCATTTTTTTGACTTGGCCTACAAGTTGTTGCCGCCGTTCAGCGGAAGGTGCTGGAATATTGATGCGAATCATGTCGCCTTCAGATTGAGGGTTAAGACCCATATCGCCTGACTCTAATGCTTTAATAATATCATTCTTGGTGGACGGATCGTATGGCTTCACCACTAATTGAGTTGCTTCGCTAACTGAAATTGCAGCAATGTCTTTTAAATCAGTTTGGCTGCCGTAGTACTCAACCTTTACGTACTCAATTAAAGCAGTAGTAGCGCGACCGGTTCGTACTCCATGTAGTTCTCTTGAGAAGTATTCAACCGTTTTGTCCATTTTTAACCGGCAACCTTTGGTCAGGTCTTTTATGCTCATTTCAAGTGTCCTTCTGTAATTAAATTGAGTTTGTGACAGGGCTATCAATTGCGTTTGTAACTAAGGTACCTATATGTTCCCCCGCAACAACTTTGCGAATGTTACCTTCTGTTTTAAAGTTGAAGACAACAATTGGTAACTCGTGTTCCATGCACATTGATAATGCGGTGAGATCCATTACGCCAAGTTGTTTGTTTATCGCATCAGAAAATGTAAGACGATCAAATCTGGTTGCATTCTCGTCCTTCATTGGATCGCTGTTATAAACTCCATCAACTTTTGTTGCTTTCAGCAAAATGTCAGCACCTAATTCGATTGCTCTTAAAGAGGCGCAGGTGTCTGTTGTGAAGAAAGGGTTTCCTGTTCCGGCTGCGAGAATCAAAACTCTCCCTTTTTCAAAATGCCTAAGTGCTCTTGCTCGTATAAATGGTTCGGCAACCGACTCCACATCTAAAGCAGACATCACTCTTGCAGGTTGTCCTTGTTGTTCGACTGCTTCCTTAAGAGCAAGTGCATTAATTACAGTTCCAAGCATTCCCATATAGTCAGCCGTCGCTTGTGCTATTCCAACTCTTGCAGCCAATTCCGCTCCTCTAATCATGTTCCCACCGCCAACTACGATTGCTAATTCGGTTCCTAAACTTGCTGCATCTGAAATTTGACGAGCAATAGTGTTAAGCTCATCAGGGTCAATTCCTAGAATCCCAGGGGTTGAGAATCCCTCGCCACTAATTTTTAGGATCGCTCTCTTGTAATATGGTGTTAGATTTGTCATTGGAAGTTTTCCTATTTTCAGCATTTGACCCCATAAATGGGGGTTCGGTCAAGGGCGATATACGTATCATGGTACTTAATCAGTGTATTTTAAGCAGAGAACTATGGATCAACTTAGAAAAACAGATGCAAATAAAGATTTTACTGATGGTTCTAATCCAAGAAAACCACTAATTGCTGCAGTAACTCAGTTCAAAGCAGAAGAAAAAAAAAGGTGGAAACGGCGCTATCTTTCCCTAATTTTTGTGGGATTACTTATTTCGGTACTAATACACTTAAATATAGCTTTTATCCTGCAAATTTCATCTTCTGATGGTGGTAGAAAAGATCCATCTGGTGCAATTACAACAATTGAATTTGCAATTCTTGAGGAAGAAACATTTACTGATTTGCCCGAAGGCGATAATGAATTGGTTCAAGATTCAGAACATTCACAGGCAAATGCAGATATATTGGATTCAACATCTGCTGCACTTGAACCATCTGAAACAAGATCATCAATTCAACAAAACGCATCCACGATGACTCCATCCCTTGCTGGAGGGGGTTCAGCAGGAATGGGATCAGGTATTGGTGGTTCTGGAGGGGCAGGTGCTTCTTTTTTTGGAATTGCCTCTGCGGGCTCACGTTTCTGTTATATCGTTGACGTTTCTGGATCAATGGCAGGTGCCCGACTTTCTGCAGCTCTGGCGGAGTTGACTGATTCCATAAAAAAATTACCCGACTTTTCTCGATTTTACGTATTATTTTTTAGTTCAGGATACCAAGAACCAGCATCTCAACATGGTTGGAATACAGCACGTTCTTCAACTGTTAGAAATATTGTGCGTGAGATACAAAATGTTCGTTCAGGTGGATCTACAGAACCATCATCTGCTTTTGAGAAGGCATTCGAATTAGAACCTCCACCAGATGTAATTTTTCTACTAACAGATGGGCAATTGACAGGTTTTAATATTGATAACTTACTTTCTTTGATTCCAAAGCGAACACGTGTTACTATAAATACAATCGCTTTTGGAACTGATGCAAAGCAACCAATATTGAGAGAAATAGCTAACGAAACTGGAGGGCAGTTTAAGTTTGTCAAGTTGGGTGGGAAGCCATGAATGGATTACGTTTCAATTTAGTACTCGCTTCATTGTTCTTAATTACTAATGTAAATGCAGATACGGTGTTTCTTCGTGGTGGCGAGAATCCTGTAACAGGAACAATCCTTAGCGGTGGTTGGAACGGGCTTATGGTTAAACCAGATGGTTCTTCCAGTCCTACAGTTCTCCAATGGAGCAGAATCTCAGAAATAGAATCGGAAACTAATAAACAGAATTTTGAGTTATTTTTAGATCAAGGTGAACAATTGTGGAGAGCTCAAGAAAGATTATTAAGGGGTGACATTCAACTAGCTGAACCTTTATTTGAGAAACATTTCAAAGAATACGTTGGTTCTGAATGCGCTGACGGTTTCCTCGTTTCAGAAGGTCTTCTTCGCTGTGCTCTTTCAAGAGGAGATCTTGATAGGGCAGTACAGCCCTGGTTAGAAACCATAAGGCACTATGAACTAGGGACTGAATATCAGTTTGAATTACTCGAACCAATCCTTGATGAATCAACGCTGCTTTGCCCACACCTACCTCCTGCATGGCTTGATGAAGAAAGCGTTGTTCGTCTGTGCAGAAGTTACACTTCTAGTCCACAGAAAAACGCTAAGTCAGTTGCAAGCATAATTGCAGGAGGATCTGAGATTGAGTTAGAGGAAACTCTCAAAGTTTTTGAAGGTGGGCAATTTTTAGTGGCAATAATCGGTGCTGCAAAAGGGGATTCGAAATATAGTGAAATGCTACTTTCGAGAGTGGAAGATTATCCTGAATGGAAAAGTGCTTGGGTGCATTACTTTGTAGGTTTAGGATATCTCTCAAAGTTAGGGCAACAAGAAAGAACTAAAGGAATGCTGCATCTTGCAGAAGTAGCGGCAACATCAACAAGAATAGTACCATGGCTTGCTGGAGATTCAATGATTCGTTTGTCAGTTGAATTAGAAAAAGAGGGCTTCACTCAAGAATCAAATAGAGTAAGGTTGGAAGCTAAAAGATTATTCCCAACTCATCCAAAAATACTAGGAGACGAAAATGAATAAGGAATTAACCAAATGATAATTAATGTGTTCAAGTTAATAATTATGCAGACGGATGATATCGGTGGATCATCTTCATGGCTTGAAACTATAAATAAAGGTGGTCCTGTTGGATACATTATTATTGCTTTAAGTTTAGTTGCAGTTGCTCTTGTTGTTATGCACTTTATGCAGATACGCAGAAGTGCGCTTTTGCCTCAAGACCAACTTGTAATGTTAGAGCAACTTTTGTCACAAGGAAAAGTTGAGGATGCTTTGAGTTATTCAGTTGACCCGAAAAACGATACTTATTTGACAAGAATTCTAGCAATTGGTCTGTTGAGGTACCAAAGGTCTGCTTTTGGCCCCTTTGAACTGAAGAACGCCATTGAAGAAGCAGGAGATGACCAGACCTCTCGTTTGTTTAGATCAACCGATGCCCTCGGTCTAATTGGAACAATAGCCCCATTGCTAGGGTTACTTGGAACAGTTCTTGGAATGGTTGGTGCTTTCGAAACCCTTGGACAAACGGCTTCAAACTCTAACGCTGCACTTGCTGGCAACATTAGTGAAGCATTAGTTACGACTCTGCTTGGATTGGTTCTGGCTATTCCATGTCTGACCCTGTTTAGCTTTTTTAGAAATAGAATCGAGGGAATAAGTGCAGAGGCATCATCTGAGATTGAACGGCTTGTGTTACACCTCGAAGAATACCAAGGTACTACTTAATGGCATTTAAGCACTCCAGAACTAAGGTTATTGTCCCTGTTGTTGAGATGACTCCAATGATTGACATTGTTTTTCTGTTGATTATCTTCTTTATGGTTGCTGCTCAATTTGCGCAACAAGCAAGGGTAGATCTTGAGTTGCCAATGGAGCAAGGCGAGGAGGTACAAGAGTTAGGAGTGAGTGTATTAACAATCAATTTAAGGTCAAATGGAGAAATACTAGTTGAAAATAATGAAGACGTAGTCAGTATTGTTGAACTAAATGCAATGATTCGTAATGTTTTAATGAACAAGGAGAATTCGTGGCAAGACATTTCAATACGTGCTGATAAGAATGCTAGCACAGGTGTACTTAACGAAGTTTTAGTTCTGCTGAATAAACATGGATTATCAGCAACAAAAATTGCAACGGAAGAGCCCTAATGCAGTTTGGCAAGCTAAGTAGAAGAAGACGTATTAATAAGATGGCATTGAATATGTCCTCAATGATTGACGTCACATTCTTGCTCTTAATATATTTTATAGTAACAACAGTTTTGAATCCTCCTGAGGATCAGTTGACTCCTGCTTTGAAAGTTGAACAAGGAGTTTCCTCTAATCAGAGTGACCTAGATCCACAGATTGTTACTGTTACAACTATTCGGTCAGTGCCAGTTTATAAGATCGGAGAACAGGTACTTCAAGATAGAATACAGTTGGCAGCTCTCCTTGCTAAGTTGCCACATGATCCCGGATTAATCGTAAGGGTTGATGACACTATACGAGTTGAATTTGCAATTGCTGCTGTGCAAGAAGCAAGAAACGCTGGTTTCGATAGGGTGACGTATGTTCCTGCGAGTGACTAGTGCGGTCTACATTTTGTGCATCGCAGGATTGACGTTAGCTGCTGATCCTGTATCAATGTGGCTACAGAGAATGGGATGCGACAAACTTCTTGCTTCATATCTTGAAGAAAAATTAGAAAACGGATCTAATCAAGAAAAAATTAATGCTGCTAAAGATCTTGCAATTCTTTACGCATCAATACTTTCAAATAATGATGATGGTGGTGATACTCAGACCCTGCAATTAGCTACAACTTTACTTAATCGTATGCCTAAAGCGGGTAATGATGATTTGAGAATTCAATTGCTTAGGGCAACTTACTTGGCAGCTGAACAAATTCTTGAGAAATATCGCTTAAGGGTTACAAACAAGAGTCAGGCCGACTTAGCTGTTGAGCAATTGAGAGAAGTTGCTGAAGGGTTTCAGAAACTGAGAGATAAATTGATTGAAAAGAATAGAAAGTCAAGTAGAGTAAATGATCAACTAGGAAATAACATTGGCTTAACTACTTCACTCCTTGCATGGACTAAGTATTACATAGCGTGGCACACAAGGGAGTCGTCAGAAGCGAAAATGGCTGAATCATTATTCGCCGAAATCTTGCTAGGTGAGAAAGCAAGTAAGGCGATGGTTTCGCTAGACCTAAAAGAGAAAGAGCATGGTGCAAGAGCAATCCTTGGAATTGCATTGTGTAAGGATATTATTAATGGTCCCGCGCCACCAGACGATTGGTTTGATGAACTTGAAGATATGGCAACTTGGAGTACTGTTCGAACCATGTTGCCCATGTGGAAGTTTTTCCTAGAAATTGACAATAAGAGATGGAAGAATGTGCTTCGTGATATGGAGTCAGTTGAATGCGTAGATGCTAATTTGATATTGCGGTTAGCGGCAGTTCACTCAATTGAGAATCCCACAGAGCCGTTTGCGCAAGATGTCTCAGAAAAAGCAATGGCGGCATTTATTTCTTCGGAACAATTAGCAATGATTAGCGAGATAGTCAACCTGTATGGAATTGCCGCTCTTCCAAAATCGGGATTTATTGAAAAGTACATTCTGGCTGATATTGCTTATAGAAAAGCAAGGGGGGAAGTATTTGGCAATAACCCTCCAGAAAATATTGAGTTGCAAAGCAGGTTTCGTGATATTGCAAAGACCTTTTCTTCCGCTCTAGCAGCGAGTGACACAGATCAATTTAATTCTCTTCATGACGATTGTAGTTACATGGAAGGTCTATCACTTTTTTATGCGTCTGAGTTTGAAAGTGCGGTAAAAGCATTTGAGAAGTCGTCAAACACCAATCAGTCAGAACGTGCAGTTTGGATGGCTATTGTTTGTCTCGAAAAGATTAAAGTAAAAACCTCAGAAAATATTTTGCAAGAAAAACAATTAATTGAAAAATATTTAACTATGTGGCCACACACAAGACGATCTACAGAGTTGTTGCTGCTACAGTCAAATGAAAAAGAGGCAGATCCTCAGTTTGTGGATGATTTGCTGGCAGTTCCATATTCAGACCCAAATTACGAACGTTCACAACGCGAAGCAGCAAGGCAACTTTATAAGGCATGGAGGATCACAAAGCACTCAGATAAATCTGTAGTGGGAAATAAGTATGTAAGTGTTGCAATTGTATTAATGAATTCTGACATCGATAATGTAGATGATTTGTCTATCCAAAGAGCCGCTGTAAGAGCGTTGCGGTTACTTGAAATCTCACTACACAGAGATGTAAAGCGCTTAGTCGCTTCCGAACAGGCCTTTGAAGTACTAAATCGAGTTAGGAAGGGTGGGAGGTTTGACATTAATCAATATTTGCAAGAGCTTACATATAGACAAGTTATTTATGATTTGTTGCGAGGGAGTAATCAGGCAGCCATTAGCATTGCAATGGAGATGATATCTCTTCATCCCGATAGTCCATGGAGTACAAAATCAGCAAAGTCAATCTGGAACACAATGAGTGAAGAAGATTCCAGCCCTAAATTAGTTTATGCAATTGGTGCGCAAGTACTTAGAAATGTTTCAGATGATTTAATAGCAAGTGAGCAATATGTCGACCTGTCAAAGGTAACAGCAGAAGCTGGATTTGAGTACAGCCAAGCAGAGGATGATAACGCTGTTGGAGAGGATGCCTTAAGGATTGCAAGAATATTAATTAAGGCATATCCAAAGAGTTTGGAACTACTGCAGTTAAATGCAATGATAGAACATTCGTTGGGAGAAAAAGTTGCTTCACTTAATCATTGGAGAGCAATTGTTACTGGAAGTGTTCAGGGAAGTAGCGATTGGCTTTCCGCAAAATATGAAGTCGTTAAGTTAGTTGCTACTGATTCTCCAAAAGAAGCTTTACGAATTATTGAACAACTCCATACTATTTATCCTAATTATGGTGGGGCACCATACGGTCCAATGCTCAAAGAGCTACATGATGATTTGAGAGGTCATAATGATTGATCTCGATGCTTTAACTTGTAAGTATTTGGGGTTACCCTCAACGAATGATCACCGTAGATTGTTGGGTCTTCCTTCAGGTCTTATTGATGAAACAATTGTAAACAGATCTTTAAGACGTCGTTTGGCTCAATTACATGTTCATCCTAACGGTAGATCTGAAGAAGCAATTGAGGTGTCTTCTTACCTTAAGAGAATTGCAGCAGATATAAAACAAAGTGTGCCGAAAATTGCACAAAGTGATGAACCGCATCCTGATATGACTCCATTAGATCAAGCAATACTCGCAGCTTTAATTGGAGAAGGAGGTTGGAACAGACGATGTCGTGCTCGTCTTGTAGCAATTGCAGCTTCATTTTCAATTACAGTTGGAGGACTCATGCGGATTCTTGAAGCTCTCGCTGAGTCAGCAAGAGGTGGAACTGGCCCACTGTCAGTGAAACAACGATCAACTTATGATATTTCTCGGAAATGGACTACTGTTCCAGCAAAAAGGTCAGCAATTAGCGTTGTAGAGGAGTTTGTTTCAAGAACGGCTAAGAAAATTACACCTGACTTAAGTTCTCCTAGTCCGATTATGACGGTGAGACTTGCGTTGCTATTTGGTTCGTTGACAATACTGGCATTTATATTAAGTTTACAAATTCTTCTTTCGCCCGATGAAACAAAAAGCACCTTAAGTACAATAGATTTAGAGATAGCAGATAAGGGTGGCTTGGACTCTGAACAAAATGTATTAAGTAATTTAATGCCTAAGCCATACGATACTTTTCCGACATTTATCTTTGAACTAGTGGGCAATCAAAGCATAGAAGAGTCAGATAAAGCGGTATTGCTTTCTCGTAATCTATCTCAGTTGGCATTAAAGATTCGAGAAGCGCGACTCAGAGGTACCCGAACCCAAGACAAGTGGTTAGAAGAATGGAAAGAAGCTATTGATGTAATTTCTTTAGGTTGGCCATATATTGAGGAGTCATTATTAGTTTCGATAACAACTGACTTGATAAATGTGTTGGTTCAAGCAGAATATGACCAACAATTTATTGGATCATTGATAGAGGTTGCTAAGCCAAGTAGGTTGCACATGAGATCTCCTAGTGAAACTATAAGTTTTCCTTGGAAGGTGGGATTTATAGCAAAAATCAGTAATTCTCAGCGTCTTGGTTCTTCAATTCAGGCATTGGCAAGGAAGTCACAACTTTCAAAAATTCCTCTTGTTCCAGAAAAAGAAGCTAGGTTGTTAGAAATCGATTCAATAGCAAACCAATTAGTTGAACTCACTGAAATTGATAATCGGGTGCTACACTTTTGGGAACTTTGGTTAGATGTCGTAATTCGTCTGAAAGATCCTCTAGTTAGGAGTGAACGATTTATGAAAGTTATTGAGACAATTATCGATAGTGAAGTAGATCTTTCTAGAGACAGTACAACTAGGGATGTGCTTGGTCGGATAGTAGATGAGGTGGACTGGATAAAGGGAAAGGTGCTGCTTGATGGGATTCTAGAACTCTACCGTTCAGAGCGAGTTGGATCAGAAGACCTTTGGGTATTGTCAAAAATGCTCAATGATGTTGATTCGTGTTCATGGTTTGCAGATCAGTATCTAGTGCACCCCAATTCGACTTCTAGTGAAAAGAAAGAAATTGCAAAAGTAATTGAGCGTGAGTGGCCAATTGATAACTCGACACAAAAAGCTGTTTGGAACTTAACTTTGCCTGCAGGATTTTCTCCAGAGAAAATAGAGTCGTGGAAGAAAAGAATGGCAGATGCTACTACTGGGGAAATGGACTACTCGAATCTAGTGAAAATACGTTTAATTAACGAAGCAGCTGTCTATATCTGGAGAGGTAGACCAGATTTGGCAAATGAATGTTTCGTAAAATATGATAATTTTAAGATTAACAGTCATGTTTTAGCTGACAAAGAAGTTTATTTGAAAGACGGCGATTTTACTGACGAGTTCTCCGGAAAGAGAAGGGCAAATACTGATAAAGAACTCTCTCAGATTAACGCTCTTAATTATCTTTTGGAAAATAAAGTTACGGATTTAGGTATTCGCGATTCTAAAACTATCGCACGCGCTTCTCTTGCTAACTTGTCAACTAAAATAAGGAATTTAGCAACAGAGGTCATAGTCGACCAACTTTACAATAGCAAAAATGTTGCTGTGGCAATTATTCATGAAATTCCAAATGCAAAATCTCAGCAGCAGTTATTAAAATTAATAGCAAATTTAACTGAAGCAACCCTTCCAGATAGAAGCAGTCCTAGATGGACTAATGAAGCTCGCAGGGCACTGGTTCAGCATGCTTTAGCAGTATCTAACAAGGAATACAGAGAACTCGATTTAATATCAAATGAATTGACTAATTCATTAATTGATGAAATGTTGTTTCTTAATCCAGCCACCATGCTACCTTCTGAGGATATTTCTTCTGTAAAAGCATTCGAATTGTTAGTAGAGCAATGGCAGCAAGACCTAACCGCTTTTGGAGAATTGCCTAGAACTGGGTGGTTTAATCCAATAGGCGTTTTGCAAGAATATCTTCAATATCAGTTGGAGTATGCACGAATGCTAAAAATTGATGAAGCAAGATGGAGAAATATGGAGTCCAGCAGCCATTATGTAAACAAATTGGATATTTCAAGAATCACTAGTAAAAACATCATTGAACAATTGCAATTTGCAGAGATAGCAATAGCAAATAATTGGGATAAGCTTATGTCTGAACTGCTTGTTGAAAACAGAAGAAGAAACGAGAGAAGTAAATGAAATTAATGGGCGTTATTTTGTTTGCGACTTTGTTTGCTCAAGTTGATAGATGGGAGGACTCGCTCGATATTTATGATGGTATGTCATACATTCGAGCTGCAGAGGATTTGGCCTCAGTTGGGATAACTACAAAAGATGATCGTAAGTTAGTGGAGAAACTTTATGTCCTTGCAGGTGTTGTTGATCCTAAGTTGAGAGAAAGTGTCATTCTCGGTTTGATTTCTGTGCAAGATGACAATGACTTTATTCAATTGCTTCATCAAATGAGGGATAGATCTGTGGGAGTTCTGGTTCCAAGTGTTGTCAGTAATGATGTTCTTCTAAATGAAACATCTTCTAAACAGATAGATATTATTTGCCAGTTGCTATCTAACTTAAGAAATGGTAAAGGGATTTCTGATGAGAACGCAGAGTTATTAAAGCCATGGAGTTATTTGTTTGATGGTGGGCTTGATGCTTTCATAGAGAGAACCAAGAATAGAGCTCGTACTATTTCAGCAGATGATATTAATTTAACCTTGAAGGTAGAGTTGCACATACTTGGTGGGCCAACCCTTTGGTCTGCTGATTACAACATGTCATCTGGAAGACCTGTCACTTTGACTGAGAATGATGATCTTGTTACTCTATTTCATGTTGATCCAACGAAAAAAATGCGTAGAAATGGGCAGTGGGTTACAGAATAAGTAGTTGATTATTCAGAATAGAATTTATGCTTACTTTTGATGACAGGCATTACATCTTCTACTGCAGCAGGCGTTGGGACCGACCAAATCGCCCAATTTGTTTTATGTGGTTCCATTGCAAGTTCAAGTCCATCTCTAACAAATCGTTTGAGCCTTCGAGTAGACAATTGGTCTATGAATTCGTGAGTCAATGGAGTGGCGATTTGCAGATCTTCAGGAGATGGAATGATAATTGCCAGTGGTTCATCTAAGTTGTCGGAAACAAATGAAACAGTCCAAAACCAGCAATCTCCAAACCACTGAACTTCATTTTCATATTCGCCAAGAGAATGTATTTTTGTTCTTGCCTTATCAAATGCCTTTTTGGCATCGAGAATAACCAATTTACGCAAACCATCGACTGTTGGTTTGTTAAATTCGTCTGTCCAGATTGATGTTGTGGCGTATTTTGCCATTATGGTAACTCCGTTTAAACACGCGAGAATGACACATGATAGCATACACGCGTGAATAATCCTACCCAACAATTACCTCCAGAAATAGATCTTTCAACTGCTACCATTCTATTGGTAGATGATAATGCTCAGAATCTTGAATTGATGCATGCTTTTTTGGAGGAATTACCTTGCCAGATTCAGACGGCCTCAGACGGCGTAGAAGCAATCGAGTTAATCGAGAGGGATTGCCCCGACATGTTGATTCTAGATGTCATGATGCCTCGAATGAGTGGTTTTGAAGTATGTCAGAAGGTCAAATCTCAGCCATCTACAAGGGAAACTGTAGTGATAATGGTTACTGCTTTAAACGAGGTAAGCGATTATGAACGTGCGGTTGAATGTGGAACAAATGATTTTATTACAAAGCCCGTTAATAAATTAGAACTTTTAACCCGCGTACGAACACTTCTAGAACTTGCACTAGTAAAGCGTGGTTTCAACTCACCGTAAGCACTTACCTCAGGTCGCTATCCAATTTGCAATCTAGAAGTCCCGTTTATCAAACGAATGTAGTGATAATGCGTAGTTGGATTCTCTCAGAGTACTGTATTGTTTGTTAGTGAATATTCAGATAAGAAAATCGGCTTGTCCCTCACTCGGTGAGAATCTGACGAAGGGGAGTCATACAGATTCTGACAAAGGGGGGGACAAGCCGATCCTTCATTTTCAATAAATGTTTTATGCGGCAGGTTGCCTAGTTACGATTGCTGGAGAATCGTTGGTTCTAATCCACCCACGTGATCCCCTTGGCTCAAGTGTTAAAAGTAGGTGTTCGTAGTACCGTCTCAGTGATGTAAGATCAAAACTAGCAAGCCAGTGTATTGATGCTGTAGGGTTAATCCGGCTGATGGCTTCGATTACTTGGTTCTTTGTTAGCATATTTGTCCTTCCATTTCCAATGCGATAGAAACGCTTTCGGATTGTCTGAACAAATTACTGTATTTGATAACTGATATCAAAATAACTTTTATCTAAGATATCAACGCTACTTGCGATAAATAGTGGGTTGATATGGAAGGTACCCACAACATCTTGTGGGTTCAAGAAAACGTCTTTATTTTAAAAAAATTAGGACGAATATTCGGACGTTAATTAGCTGGTATGTAAAGGATTTGTTTTACTGTTTACATCTTAAATCAAAATTCTTGATTGCGTTTTACCCATACGAAGTGCTTCTCGCATTCCGCTATGCTGAGTAACGCCTAAAGATTTAGAACAACTTGTAATGCTTAACGTAGTTAGAAGGATTATGTTTTTGATAAACGGTTCTCTAATTAGGTAGAAGTGCATGAACATCCGCACTGTCCGCTAGTGGTATGGGCGTTAGTCCATAGAGCGTTAACAGCGGACCAATTTACTACATTCCACCAAGCTTCTATGTAATCAGGCCTACGGTTTTGGTATTTTAGGTAGTAAGCGTGTTCCCACACATCAAGCGATAGGATCGGTGTGCAACCACACATACCAATGTCTGACATCAACGGATTGTCTTGATTAGCCGTAGAGCAAATGCATAAGTCACTAGAGTTATTAACAGTTAACCAAGCCCAGCCAGAGCCAAACCTAGTTGCTGCTGCATTTGCAAAGATGCCCTTCATTTCATCGAGAGACCCAAAGGTCGAATCAATCTTGTCAGCGAGTTCTCCTGTTGGTCCTCCATCATTACATGGACCCATTATTGACCAGAACATTGAGTGATTCCAGTGTCCGCCGCCATTATTTCTTACTGTAGTGCGAATCTCTTCAGGAAGTTGATGTAAGTTCTTTAACAGTTCTGAAGTTGGTTTCTCTTCCCACTCAGTTGATTCGACTGCATCATTAAGTTTTGCTACGTAACCTGCGTGATGTTTTGTGTAATGGATTTCCATTGTCCTTGCATCTATGTGTGGTTCAAGGGCATCGAATTCATAATTAAGTTTTGGGAGTTCAAATGTCATATATTGTCCTTTCATCAATATTATAATAAATTCGTAGAAGGGGACAACAATATCCGTAAATAAGTGCGGACGAAGTTTGCACGATTTTCCTGCTTTGCAAAATGTGTCCAATCTGCGATTCTATCGCATAAGAAGTGGGCTAGTTTTTGGGGGGTAGGTCATACACTTAAGCGGACTAACTTAATTATGGTGTTAGTAATTATGTTAATGTCAGTTCAAGTTGTGAGGTTGGAGTCAGAATTTATATTAATTCAACAAGAAAGGAAGGTTGCAAATTCTATTTGGTATTTGTTTTTTTGAGAACGTGGAAACCATTCCCAAATGTACCGAACTCTGTGGTAGTTCCATCAACCCAGCGAACAGAAACATCTGTTATTTCTTTTGCGCTTCCAAGACCGAAGTGAACACGTGGATCATTAGCAGCCATATAACTCCATGCTGACTGAACGGGTTTGGTTATGGTATTACCATTAATAGAAGAATAAACTACTGCACCCAGAGCATCGCGATTATGTTCGTCTAGGACTTTGAAGACAGCAGAATTTGATCTATCTGGGTGGATGTTCATTAAGAGATATGCAGGGGCATCTCTGTTAACAACAAGGATGTCAACACCTCCATCATTGTTAATATCACCGAATACAGCTGCTCTACTTGTATGAATTTCCTGTGCTTTAATGGCATCAATGATTGTCCACTTTTTGCCGTCTCCTTTGAGAAGAAAATTCGGTTCTGCAAATGGATCTTTGGTGATAGCTCCACCAAGTTGCTGAACTCTTCCATTCGCTTCATATATATCTAAATACCCGTCATTGTTGAAATCGACCCATCCAAGTCCGAACCTAGTTGCATGTCTTGTAGAAGTTCTTATCCCTTTTTGGGCAGTAATGTCAACGAAATAGCCACCTTCGTTTAGATAAAGGGAATCGCTTTCACCCGTTAAATTGCAAACAATTATGTCGAAGTCGCCATCGAAATCAAAGTCCTCTGAAGTAACTCCCATTCCAGCTTTTGCTTGCCCTTCATCGTCTAAGGCACACCCCATCAGTGGTGCGACATCTTTAAATTTCCATTCTCCTAAGTTCTGCCAGAGTTGGTCTGGCATTCCATCGTTAGCAACAAAAATATCAATTAACCCATCGCCAGTGTAATCATTGCAAAGGATGCCAAGCCCTGTTCCAGTTTGGGTTCCTATACCCGCTGGCTCTGACATGTCAGTAAAAGTTCCATCACCGTTGTTCTTGTACAGTAAATCCTTGGCAGGAGCCATATAGTTTGTAGGCGAGCAATAGTCCTCTTTCCCTTTTGGGTTGTAGCAAGTTAGGTCTAGCCCATGTTCCCAGACCAAATAGTTGATTGCATATAAATCGAGATCGCCATCAGAATCAAAATCTGCAAATGCAACACTGGCTCCCCAACCATCATCATCCACTCCTGCAGTGATAGTAACATCTTCAAATGTTCCATCTCCATTATTTTTTAAAAGGGTATTTCTCCCAACGTTTGTAATATATAAATCCACGAAGGAGTCGTTGTTAAAATCACCCGCAGCAACACCCATTCCATAACCAAAGTCGCCAGTTTTACTCAGTTCAGTGACGTCTGTGAATTTTCCATCCTCGTTTTGCAACAGTACGTTTTGTTCTTTGTGTTTAGTATCAAGGTGACCACCTTGAACAAAGTAAATATCTAGGTCACCGTCATTGTCAAAATCAAACAATGCAGCGCCACCACCTATAATTTCTGGCATGTTGTAAGTTCCAGTTTCTCCACTTACCCAACTTAGTAAGACGTTCCTGTCACTTGCTTGGTTTTCAAACCAGGGTTCAGTTTGAAATGCAAAAGTTGTTCCCAGTAAAAAAGTAACTATCATTGTCGTCCCTTAATTCTAAGGACTGATTGCCATGCTCGTTCAATAAATTTGTCGTTTGGATAAGTTTGTTTTGCACTTCCCAATATAGTTAATGCCTTGTTTGGATCTCCTAATAATGCGATAGAAATACATTTTCCGCCAATGCTATTGGTTCTGTTACTTGATGTTTGCAACACTAAATTAAACTGGTTAAGTGCTTCTTGTGGTTTCCCAGTATTTAAAAAGGCAATGCCAAGCATTTCGCGATTTTCGAGATTACTATTTCCAAGTTCGATAGAACTAGATAGGTATTTGATAGCTGATTTGAAGTCACCTTTCTGAAGGTACAGACGACCTACTAGAGCATGAGCTAGGGACATTGCAGGTTGATATTGAATCGCTTTTTTTGCATAAGCAATTGCCAAATCAATTTGACCTGTCTTTTGCATTACATACGCCATAGTTAATTGCGTTGGCGCGTAAGTAGGGGACCATCTCATCGACTTCTTAAGAGTGTCTGTAGATTCCTCTATTTGTCCAAGGTGTAAATATATGGTTGCAAGGTTATTTAGTACTGCAGGATCTTTTGGGTAATTGATTGATAGTTTTTTTAAATCCTGTAATGCCCCTGAAAGATTACCCTCATCGTACTTTAGCACAGCACGTGCAAGGTCTGCAGCATAACCTTTTTTCTTAGCAAGCATGTTTTCAAACCAAGGATCCTCCCACCTAGGTGGCCCGCTAATTGGTGCTGAAAGAAGTTCAGAAGCTGTCTCATGGTTGCCAGCTCTTCTGTGTGCAGTTCCGAGTAAAAAAGTGATGTATGGATGGTCCCCACCTCTAGAAATGATATCTTCAAGAATTGAGATGGCGTCTTTTGGGGAGTTATTGGTAAGTTTTGTTCGTGCTAATCCCACAATCGCAGCAACGCAATTTGCTTGTAACTTTATTGCTTCTTTAAACGATTCCTCTGCCAGTTCAAAATTCCCTAAATCGAGATTCCAGTATCCTTTTCTCCAGATGGCAGGAATGTAGTTTTCTATTGGGGAAACAGAATTGATTGCTTCTTGGTAATTGCCTTCATTAGCTAGTGCTATTCCAAGTAAATATTTAGTTTTTTCTGTCGCTTCTAGTGAGTTTGCGTGTTTGTAAGCAAGTATTGCTTGGTTGTTTAAACCATTTGCTTGGTATAGCATTCCGAGTAAATGCCAATCGCTTGCAACATTATTCAATTTGGATTGTTGATCAATTATCGCCTTGGACGCTTCACCAGAAAGTTTGCTGAAATCAATTTCTAGTGATGGTCCCTGAATTAAGCAGAAGATAGATAAAATAATAGAAAGCATTAGATTATTCTAATGTTCTTTTATACATATTGGTTCGCCGCATTCTGGACAGTTCTCTGTTTTTTGAATACCTTGCAAGTTGTAACTGCATTTGCGACAAGCAGAAGATTCTGTATTCAGTTTAATTCTAAGTCCACAATTTGGACATGAACTTTTTCCTTGTGGAATGACTAATGATTCTGAGCATCTTGGACAACTTGCAGAAAGCGTAGTCGTTTTGTCACGTTTATAAGTTGAATGCTTGATGGATTGGAGAATAAGGACACCAATAATAGAAGTTGATGCAAGAATGCTTGTTCCCGAAGTGTACCGGACAATAAATTCTGGAATCCGAGTTTCTTTATTCATCTCATACCAAATAGCAATACACGCAAATGTAATTGAGACGCTTGCTATAAAAATGGTTATGCGCTCAATCCAAGTTGCTGCGTGTTCCTCGTTGCGAATGTGTAGGAGATTTGAAAGACCAAATATGGCTGCGGTTCCGCCTAGAATTAGTGCTAAGGCAAAAATGTTTCTTGCATTCTGTATTTCACCGTCGGTGTAAATTAATGAAATTTGTAAAAAGATAAGACCTAGACATGCAAGCGACAGCCCAATTACTTTGAATGATGGTTTCTTGTTGATTAAGACAAGAGCAATGATTGGCGAGAATATAGCAAGTGGAGATAAGATGTATTCAAAAGTATCATTTGTGAATAGTTTAAAGAACCACAATTTGCTAAGCCATCCCGCAGTTAGGGCAACCCAAATAATAGATGTAACTTTTCCTGCAAGTTGAAGACGCTGATATGTAAACATTGCGGTGCTAATCAAAATTGGAACTCCGCATCCTGCAATAACAAAAGCAGATAACCCTAACTTTTCGGATAATTTGCTGCTTTGTATTGTGTTGATAACGTCAATCCATATTGCTGAGATGGTCAAGACATAAATTGTGCAAACTAATAACCAAAGTGCTGTTCCAACAGCTTTTGTAGATGTTTGTTCCAAAGAACGAATTGATAAAAGCAAAAAACCTGATGTAATCGCAGTAGCGATTGCAGTGCCGATGAGGCGACCAATAATGTAATTGGAGCTTGGAGCAACAAGAGTCGCTACTCCAGAAAGTGCTGCAATTATTAGTGAAGCAAAAAGTACCCTAACTGCGATTTTTGAATAACTCATTCCATTACTGTATTACAAACTTGCGGAGAATGTGACTGCCACTTTGAAAGTGGAAAGGCAGTATCGGTTAACCCCATTGGTATCAGCGTGTTGTAAATGTGAGTGCCACGTTTAAATCGGGAAGGTAGCACGGGTTAACTCCATTGATATCAACGGGTTGTAAATATGGCTGCCGCTTTGAAAGCGGAAAGGTAGCACAGCGTTTGGTGATATCAGTAACAAGAAGAGTGTTGGGTTCAAAGGTCGAAGTTGCTGCGTATTTATTACTCTGGGCAGATAGAAAGATCGTAATCTTGTAGAGTCCAGTTGCCTCCATCCAGAAGTGCCGACGAACTATCTCCACTTCCTGAACTCAGCCAGAGAAACCAGCAGTCAAGCCCTTCACTAGAGGACTGGATACTCAAATGTTCCACATTCGTATCGGTAAATGGAATCTCCCATTCCATCAACTCATAAATGCCTGCGTACAGTTGCCCAGTAGCAGTTTTAGTGGCAGGCGTGTCTAGGGACTCTTTGGAGAGTTTGCCAGGTAGACCGTTGTTGTCTAAATAAGAACGTACGTGGAAATCGAAGTCACTAGAACAGTCCACCCACTGGCTGCCTGTAAAGAAGTATTGAAAACCCCAAACTTTTACAGAGGAAATTTCTGCTAGGTTAACTAGTTCAGCTCTTTGATTCTGCATATTGTTTTGGTTGTCAATTGCAGATGTTCCTGCGTACCAATTGTCTGAAGGTGAATGAACTTCTTGGCATGAAAGTGAGTTGCATGTTATATCTTGGCATAATTCGCCACTTGACCAAACACCACTGTTAGAAAGACAGTCGACTTCTGATAGATTCTCAATACAATTGCCATCAATGCAACAAGCACCTGTGTCATTTTCACCGTCTAATGAAATTGTGAGAGTGCCAGTTCCTGTAGAACCTTGCCATCCGCCAATTCGAATGATATACGTCGTTCCCAAGGAAACATTGAGTTCAATTGATGAATAGTATTGTTGGCAGTTGCTATTGAAATCGCCATCTCCGTTGCAAGCGATTTGAGTTAATGAATTACAAGAACCTGTGTAGATGACTAGAGATGTGTCATAACTGTTTTCGTCACAAGTAGAAAAAGTTGCTATCCCGTTATCTGTCGCGGTCCAATGGAACCAGACATCAGGATTTGTGTCCCCCCATTCAAGATATGTGTCAGAGCAAATGGATTCATCTACCGGCTCAGATGAACTTGTCATTGTAGTGGTGTCATATAAGTTTTCGCCAACAAATGCTTCTTGTTCATCACTACACTCATCACCTTCAGGGTTGTCGCAAACATTATCAGAGCAGTAAGTTTTTTCACCAGCAAAAGTTCCCCCAAAAGCAACGCAATCAGGTTCATTGGAGTCAATGCACGTCTCATCAGGGAAACAGCAAGCTCCCTCAGGTGGAGGGGGAGTGGTGTAAATATTTAACGTTCCGGACCCAGTGTCGCCGTTCCATCCGCCTATTCTGAAGTAATAGGTTGTTCCACTTTGTGTATCAAGTGAAATAGAAGAAAAGTTCCCTTGGCATTCCTCTGTATTTGAGGCATCTCCATTGCAAGCAATTTGGTTTGAACAAGAGTTTTCATAAATGACCAAGGATGTGTCGAATGAGTTAATATCACAAGTGTCTATTGTGTATTCTTCAGATGATGATGCAACCCAACTAAACCAAACATCTTTGCTGTTTGCCCAATCCAAGTTGCTCTCGCTGCAGGTTTCATCATCTGGTTCTGGCTGGGAGGGTGTCATATAAGTTGTATCAAAAGAATTGGCTCCAACCGTAGCAATGATGGCTTCATCGCACTCGTCACCCAACATCACAATAGAACAATCAATAAGAGAGCAGGGGGTTTCTTCGCCAAGATATGCTCCATTTATGTCTTGGCATGCATTCATTGTTAGTTCTAGGCAAGTTTGAGAATCAATGCAGCAAGCTCCTGAGAGACATGTCCCATCTGAACATTGGCTGTAATCGCCAAAGTAGTAGCCATTAACATCAGCACAGTCAGTAGATGTTGACATTTCATCGCAAACTCCATCTGCATAACAACAAGCACCATAAACAATGCAGTCGTCTCCCCAGTCAGCAACAACTTGCAGAAGATCCAATACGTCGACACAGCAATCGCCGCTTGGAAGTGGTGCGATGTCTCCAACAGGTCTGTAGGTTCCATCTCCACAATCTCCCCACTGAGCAATAATTGTCAACAAATCTGGAACCGACACTGCACCGTCTCCCTCAACATCAGATGAGCAAATAGTAGGTAAAGAGTAGGAGCATGGATCAGGTAGTGAGCCATCATAAATTCGGATTGCCATTTCGGTATCTAATTCTTGCAAAGAACCAAAACCAAATCCTTCTCCAGGATTTACCCAAAAACTATTAATATCATCTCCCAATAGAGTCACAGCAACGCCAGTTTGTCCACTGGTTTCAAAAGCATTCGTTGGAATTACAGAAATCCAATGCATTCCTTTTTCGACTGGAAGAGATGTAGTGATTGAAAGCAGAAAACCATTTCCTTCCCAGTTAAGATTGATTGCAACATCTGCTACGTCGATATTCTCACTTGCTACATTTCCAATTAGAGATTGAGATGCAGCATTTACAGACGAATAAACATTGGATTGGTATTCAGTGATGGAAGAAGGATCAGAAAAGCCACCCCAGCCACCGATCACAATTTCGACGTACGAAATTGTTGTAGGCATTTCGATAATAAAATTATCAATAGTTGCAATGTCATAGACCTCATAACCGGGTTCAAAATATTGATTTGCAGTAAAAGGCAATTCTACGGATGACCCATCCATCACTCCAATTTGATCAAGTAGTACGTCAGCATGAACACTTGTGCATAACGTAACCAGACCCATAGATTTTTTGAGTTGATTTATCATTTCTCCACGGTGAATTGTAACTTCTGTTAATTGTTTAGCAAAAAGTTTATGCTAGGTTTTTCAACAATTAATGATGCTGACAGTTCATGCGAACATAAATTGGGTTAATTAGCAAGAAAATACCAGTATAAAATTACTCGAATTGAGCATGGCGAAATAATCTGTGGACAGCCCAGAGGGGATTGTCACCAGAAGAGTAAAAAAACAGCCCCCCGACTAGGTCGGGGGGCTGCGTCAAATCTCATAAGAGATTAAGACCGAAACGTGAAACTTAGTCCACTTGGAGTGTATAAGTCTCATAGCCTGAACCACAAGTCCAAGCAGTATTCCATTCACTAACTGTGGCTACGATAGCCCAGTTACCTGCAGGAATGGCTACATTCATGGTGTTCATCATACCAGCAACGTGATCAATTACATAATCAACAGTGCCAAGGTCAAGATTCACCATAAGAATTAAGCATGTGGAATTCGCACCGATTGTGAAATCGAAGCTACCACCTGCGTTAACTGCTGAATTTGTGTACCAGTCAAGGTCACGGTAAGTGCCACCTGTTGGTCCATCAACAAAAACAGATGATGTACCACAGATTGACTCGCCAAGATTCAAATTGGTGAATGTAGGTACAACTAAGTTGCTGCCACCATTACAGTCAGTTTCTGAATCGTCACCATCGACGAAGCAAACACATCCTAGATCAGCGTTCTCGTCAACATCGCAACCGCCAGCAACGTAAGGTTGTGGGCATGCTGCAGAAGCACAAGTCTCGCCATTCATCCAGTAACCACCAAGAGCTTCACACTCGCTAGATGTGTTTTCGGCAATGCAATCGCCTGCTACACAGCATGCGCCAGTTGCGCTACCACTTGTGAATGTGATTGTGACCGTACCAGAACCTGTAGCACCTTGCCATCCACCCATACGGACGAAGTAGCTTGTGCCTGCAGTTACTGGGAAGTCATAGATACCAGAGTAGAATGATTGGCAGCCAGTTTCGACTGTTGAGTCACCATTACATGCAACTTGTGTATCACAGTCGCCTTCATATAGAACCATGGAGGTGTCATATGAAGCAGGATCGCATGCACTGAATGAAGCAGTACCATCACTTGGAGCTACGTATTCGCCCCACATGTCAGGACTGTCAGTCCAGTCAAGGTAAGTGCCTGCGCACTGACTGTCATCTGGTTGTGGTTGTGATGGAGTCATCATTGTTGTGTCGAATGGGTTTGCACCTTCAACGAACGCAACAGCTGTTGAACATTCATCGCCAGCGCCTGCATCGCAGACACCACTACTACAATCTTCGCCATCGAAGAATGCAGTGCCACCAAAGGCGTAGCAATCTGGTTCTGTGATGTCTGGAATACAAGTCTCATCTGGGAAGCAGCAAGCACCAGTCCCAGTCATTGGGTTGATGTTGAGCGTACCAGCACCTGAGTCACCTAGCCAACCGCCTATACGGATTCTGTAGGTAGTTCCAGCAGTAGCATCGAGAGTCAATGCTGAGTGATATGGTTGACAACCAGATGAATCAGCAGCATCGCCACTACATGCAAGTTGAGTTACACAATCATCTGCGTATACGACCATTGAAGTATCGTAAGAAGCAGGATCGCAAGTATCAATTGCTGTTGGAGCGCTTTCAGTTGCAGTCCATGAGAACCAAACGTCTGGGTTGGTTTCATCGCCCCATGCAAGAATTGGACATTCTGTATCATCAGGCATACCAGCTGAACCAGTCATATTAGAAGTATCAAATGGGTTTGCGCCAACTGAAGCAGTTAATGCTGTTGAGCATTCATCGCCAGCTGCAGCAACACAACTTGTAGTAGCACAATCAGTGCCGTCACCCTTGTAGGTACCACCACTTGCTGCGCAATTGTCTTCTGTTAGATCAGCACAACTTTCATCGTCATAGCAGCATGCACCATAAACGTTGCAGTCAAGACCCCAGTTAGCAGTAACCATCAAAAGGTCAGAAACGTCAACAACGCAATCACCCCCTGGTAGCGGAGCAATGTCAGCTGCTGGGCGGAAAGTTCCGTCACCCATTTCGCCCCATGAGGCAGTAACTGCCAAGAGGTCACTAACATCTACAAAACCGTTGCCATCAATATCAGTAGCACAATCAGCTAAATCCAATGTACAAGGATCTGCAGGAGCACCTGAACCAACACGGTAAGCTGAGTTACCAGCACCTGCTTGTTGATTGCCTGGCATTCCAAAGCCGCCACCTGGATTGGCTTGATAATACTCACCATCGCCAAGAGTTGACATTGCAATGGCGGTTTGACCGTTCGATCCAAAAGCATTGTCAGGAATGACGCTAACGTAGTTGTCACCAGCCGCAGCGGTCATACCAACATTGAAGAGAACTAGGTCTCCACCAACGCCAGCCCACGTTGCACTAACAACTGCATCTGCTGGATCAATCCACTGTGAACCGATGTCACCAGTGAGATCTACAGCAGCAGCAGCAGTGCTACTGTGAAGGTTTACAGTCCATCCAGTGATTCCACTGAGATCGCCGTAACCATTCCAACCAGTAACGACTGCTTCGACACTATTAATGCTTTCGCCAGCACCAGTGAAGTTGTCAAGTGTTGCGATGTCATAGATATCATAAGCACTTTCAAAGTTCTGGGATGCTGTTGCATTTGAAGTGTCAATGTTTGAGCCATCATCTGGCCCAATTTGGTCCATCACCGAACCAAAAGCGGTTCCTGATAGACCCAATATACAAAAACATGTTGTAAAATTTTTCATAAAGTTATCCCCTCCTAGAGGACGTGTGAAAAGATTTCACGAATAAGAATTCTTAACACGTTGTTAAGAAACGATAACGATCTGAGTTTGGATAAAAACCAACAAGCAAAAGTTTGATTGTCAGTCGATCCTTCTCTCGACCTTTCTTCTACACTTAATTATGCGGTGCCAAAGGGGACGAGAGCTATGCAAAATTAACTTGTATCTGAAAACTGAGTTCCATGGTTTCAGGGCATCGGCAAACGTTGGGGAACGACTTGTCGCCATTTGCTCTTCTATCAATGGAAGTCAACACTGTAATTTGTCCTAAATTAGGGTGCTTGTCAAGCATTTCATTCGGGTTTTTTTAATGATTTTTGGTTATTGGACTTCATACTGTAAAAATGGGTAATTTGCAGCATGCACTCAAAAAAAACCCGCTTATGCGGGTTCCTTTTGTAGTCATAAGTATATGGAAGTTATGGGCTAATAACTTGCCCGTCGTTTGAAACGCCTGTAGTTGCTAGGTCGACGAATTCTGCCCATGTAAATGCAGCAGGTGACCCACCAGTTCCAGTAAGACCGATTGAACTTGCATCAGTTGTTCCGCTAGTTTCTGAAACACCAACATCTTCCGAGGTAAGACCAACAGCAGGTCCATCTGTTGCAGTCAACGTACCCTCGTAAGAGATGAAGTGCGCAATTGATCCACTTATATCAAGAGCAAAGCCATCTGGTGCACCGTTTTGTATTCCAGAATGAAGTATTGAATAGATAGTGTAGCCAGTTCCAACTTCACCTACGGTCATGTCAGCTCCTACGTTATACGAAGCGTAAACAGTTCCGTTGTTGCCGTTGTATAACGAAAGTGTTACAGAGTTTGGATCAACAGAGTCAAGTAGGACTATTTCAACGAACTCGTTCAAGTCAGATCCGGCGTTGTCATAGTGGAACTCGTTAATCCAACCGCCATCAACGGTACCCTCACATTCATCAGGAATTCCATTGCCGTTGTCATCAACACTTGTTCCATCTGCAATGTCACAAACATCTCCAATACCGTTACCGTTGCAGTCGGCTTGGTCAGGGTTTGGCAAGTAGCAGTTATCGTAATCATCTGGGATACCATCGCCATCGCTATCTGGAAGTGAGCCACCACAATCACCACCGAATCCATCACCATAAACATCAGTTCCTGGTGAGAACAGGGAACCGTCGGGTGCTACAGTTGAATGGTCGTAATATGTGTCTCCGTAAACATCTGGACTTAATGTAATGCTTTGGTTATTACCAGCTGGACCGTATTCAACAAAGAGCTGCACGTATCCAGTTTCATCTGCGATTGCTACAGAGTCACCACCGTTATTTAACCCAAGATTTCCGCCTGAAGAAACCATAACAATTGCTCCTCCAAAATCGCCAACTGGGGTTCCTCCACCGAAGACAACTACCGCACATCCATCAGAAACCAAGGTTCCTAGAGGGAAGGTATGACGCAAGCCATAACCATCGCTTAGAGTCCAGTTGCTCATGTCTATGTCTACACCACTCATGTTTACGATTTCTACAAACTCGTCGTCACTGTAGTGTGCCTCTCCATCTCCGTTAGCGTCGCCATTGGTAGAGTCGGGATCTGCATTAATTTCATTAATAACAAAAGCAGCGCCTTCACATTCATCCGGAACACCATTTCCGTTCATATCTTGGCTTGTTCCATCAGCGATATCACAATCATCTGGGACGCCATTGCCGTTGCAATCCGATTCGCATTCATCTGGAATTCCGTTTGAGTTACAGTCGGAACTTGTTCCATCAGCAATATCGCAATCATCTGCAATACCATTTTCATTACAGTCGGAATCGCATTCGTCTGGAACACCGTTAGCGTTGCAGTCAGATGAAGTACCGTCTGCAAGATCACAAACATCACCAACTCCATTGCCATTGCAATCGGCTTGGTCAGGGTTGTAAAGTTCGCAGTTGTCAACAGAATCGAACACGCCGTCACCATCACTGTCGGTGGTATCGCAGTTGTTCGGAGTTCCTGGCGTGTCTAACACTGACAATTCAAATGTTCCGACAAACCAATCGCCTGAGGAATCTGGGCAACGATATGCTTGACCAGGAGTGTAATCACCATCAGGACCAACTTGTGTATCACAATAGACCAAGTCACCTGCTGAAGGATCTGGTCCAATGTAAGCAACGCAATCAAGGATTGTGTCCCATGGTTCTACATCAAGAATGCCGTCATCTTCTAGGTCAAGATCATCGTCAAGTGCACCTGTAAACCCAGAAACAAGTAGGTGGGTTGTCTGATCACTTTCAAAGTTAAGTTCATAAGCGTAGTCGGGTACACCAATTGTCATTGTTGGTTCACCGCAAAGGAAGAAACCATAAGCGTTAATGATGAATCCGTCGAGCGATACAACTTCTTCGATAACTCCATATCCTGCTGAGCCATCTCCAATTACAACAAATGTCAAGCCATCAAGTGATTCGCCAGCTGTGCCTGTTAGTTCAAAATACTCATCATCGTCTGCTCCTGGTTGGTTAAGTCGTGCTTCATTTATGGTAAATCCACTCGTTGGAGGTGAGCATTCATTTCCCCATGCACCAATTGCTGCAAGGATGTCTGCTACATCCACGAAACAGTCACCATTTGGAAGTGGTGCTATATCACCTGCAGGGCGATAAGTTCCGTCTCCCATTTCGCCCCAAGTTGCGATAGTTCCCAAAATGTCAGATACAGCGACAAAACCATCACCGTCAACGTCTTCAGGGCAGTCGCCTAGGGGGTCATCGCAGGGGTCAGGAATTGAGGCAATTCCTAACTCAATTGCCTCAAGAAGATGCATGTTTGGGAACCCTAACATGCTCGGGTTAACCCATGAGCCGATACCACATTCACCGTTTGTTGTCTTTAGCCATGTTGGGGTAAGTTCTCCACCAGCATTGCTACCCATTTCGTGTGTGCCGGGTAATGATTCAGGTGTAACTATTTCTATAAATAGGAGTGCATCTGGAATTAATGCAAGTGGAGGGCTAAATGTGCCAGTTAGCATAACTGCTGTCTCAGTTGCAGGAAAGGTAACCGTTGTGCTGCCTAACAAGAACAGGTCATTTCCTGTTGGTGTGGGGCCTGCAATGCCATCAGTATCCCGATAGACATTAATAATAGCAGAAGCATCATTTGAGTTTTGTGAAAGAGCTATATGTACACAGTGCAAGTCAAGGGGTTGAGCAGCCGTATCTCCTATAGAAAGGTCGTGGCTTCGACCATAACTATGTTCTGGAGTTCCGCTACCACTAAAGCAATTAACAGAGTTGCCTGGCGTAACTGTAACCATATCCAAGTTCTCAGAAACAAGCATGTTTTGTTCATCACACATAGTGAAGCCAAGTCCACGGGACTCAGCCACACTTGGAGATGTACGAATCATCATAATGTTCTTAGATCTTACTGACCTGTTTATATTTTGATTTGCAGTTCCATGCTGACAAATGCCAGTGAAAGCAATTAATGAAATAATAGTAGATACGATTTGAGTGATTTTCATCTCTGACTCCTCTGTGGTTCTTTCTCTCAACTCTTGAGTTTTGCAACTCATTGACATACAGCGTAGATTGTGTACGCAATATATAGATAGTAGTGCCAAATTGTCCCAACGCAATGCTAAAAGTAGAGAATTGCTGGTACATATCAACTTTTGCGTTGCTAAAATGCCTATATCCACACTTTGCCGAAGTGGCGGAATTGGCAGACGCGCCGGATTCAAAATCCGGTTCCCGTTTAGGGAGTATGGGTTCGAGTCCCATCTTCGGTATTTTAATAACCCCTAAGGTCAGAGCCCTTTAAGGCACAGTTTATTAACCGCGGGTTAATTAATATAGGTAATTCAGAGTAATATGCAGCAATGAAATTCTCCGTAATAATCCCAGCAGGGGGCTCTAGCAGCAGATTTGGATCCAAAGACAAATTGGCAGAGGATTTTGGTGGAAGACCGCTACTTTTACGTACAGTTGAATTTTTTACTAAACGAGAAGATGTTGTTGAGATTATTGTTGCTGGTCCTATGGACAAGTTAGACGAATTTAAGGAAAGGTTTGGTCCAGCACTCTCCTTCCATGGAGTAAAAATAATTGCAGGTGGGAGGACTCGCAGCGAGTCCGTTTCAAACGCCCTAAAGTTCATTTCTGATGATTCTGATAGGGTTGCTATCCATGATGCTGCTCGCCCCTGTCTGACTAATGATTTGCTCGATAAACTTTTACTAGCAAGCGGTGATCTGGATGCAGTTGCTGCGGCGTTGCCGATAGTTGGAACGCTGAAAAGAACCTTAAAAGAGATCAGGACAGTAGGAGATGAAGACGCAATTGCAGATTCAATTCTTGGAACATCAACTAAAGCAACTGTTAGTTGTCATCTTGTCGAAAAGACGATTGACCGAAATGAACTATGGGAGTTGCAGACACCACAAATTTTTGATGTGTTGTTATTGAAGAAAGGGTATGAACAAGGCGATTTATCTAATTGTACCGATGATGCTCAAGTTATAGAAAAACTTGGTCACTCAGTATATTTAATTGAGGGGGATAGCCGAAATATTAAGGTGACTACTCAAGCGGATCTAAAACTTGTAAAAGCGTTTCTGGGCATTAGGGGGGAGAAGCCAAGACCTACGCATAAGCGTTTTTAATCTGGCGAGAATATGAATTCCGTAACTGTTGTTCTTCCGACGTATAAAGAATTTGAGTCACTCCCTTCACTAATTGAAAAAGTCGAAGTGGTTCGCGATGAAACCTATCCTGACTTAAAGTTGATTGTTGTCGATGATGATTCAGATGATGGCACCGAGCAATTAATTGCCGACCTTGGTAAGGAATGGATTGAACTTGTTGTTAGAACTGAAGATCGTGGGCTTAGTCCCGCTGTCATTGCTGGTCTCAAAATAGCAAATAGCGAATATTGCGTAGTCATGGATGCAGATGGTTCACATCCTGCTAGTGCAATCCCATCTATGATTGAAAAACTTGAAACTGGCGCTGACTTTGTAATTGGCTCAAGGTATGTAGATGGTGGGACAACAGAAGATGGTTGGGGTGTACTTCGATGGGTAAATTCAAAAGTTGCTACGCTAATGGCTAGGCCATTTACTTCTACTAGTGATCCAATGAGTGGATTCTTGGCATTTCGACGTGAAACTTTTAAGAAAGCGAAGGACTTGAATCCTGTTGGTTACAAAATCGGCTTAGAACTAATTGTGAAATGTTGTTGCAAAAATGTAGCTGAGGTTCCTATTCACTTCCGGACTAGGCAACTTGGTGAAAGCAAGTTGACATTATTAGTTCAATGGGAATACTTGCAACATATTGTTCGCCTTCTTAGATTTACACATCCAAAACTTGTAAGTTTTATTACATTTGGGAGTGTTGGTTTGAGTGGTGCTGTTGTGTATCTTATTGCTCTAAGTGTTACGGCATCTGTGTTCGATACCAGATGGCTTGCAATTGTTCTTGCGATTTGGATTGCAATGTCGTGGAATTTTATTTGGGATCGCAGATTTGCATTTTGGTATGCTCGTAAACGCAGCATTTTTTCACATTACATTGGTTTCGTTATGGTTTGTTCAGTGGGTGCATTAGTGAACTTTTACGTTACCAATTCTTTCCAAGAGTCCAACGCCATAGTGGTAGCCGGGTTCTGGGGTGTTTTGTTTGGCTCAACCATTGGAATTATTTTTAATTACTTCGTCAGCAGATTACTCGTTTTCAAAAAATAGATGTGACAGTCGCTTGGAAGTTGAAATGCATTAGCAGTTAGCAACTGTACGGCAACTGGTTGTTGATGTGATTGTCACTATGGAAGGGGAAATGCAGCACCAGCTAACCACTGCGATGCCAACCGGTTGCGATTATGACGATCACTTTTGAAGTGGAAAGGTTGCAGCGTTTTGCATTTCCGTTTTGCATTTCACTGTACTTGGGTTCAGCTGTGATAATTCGTAGCCAGTGTAACTTTTTTTGCATTTTGCTACTTGTTCTGGAGTTCCAGTAGTGACTACTAGTCCTCCGGCATCTCCACCTTCTGGACCGAGATCAATAATCCAATCCGCGCACTTGATGACATCAAGATTGTGTTCAATTACTACAACGCTATTTCCCGCTTCTATTAAACGTTGAATAACTTCTAAAAGTCGAACAATATCGTCGAAGTGTAATCCGGTTGTTGGCTCATCTAATATGTATAGAGTGTGATTATTTGTTTTAATGCCTAATTCACTTGCGAGTTTGATTCTCTGTGCTTCGCCACCGGAAAGAGTAGTCGATGGTTGCCCTAAAGTTAGATACCCAAGTCCTACATCTTGAAGGCAATTTAGCATTCTTTCTATTCGGCAATGGTTTTCATAAATATCTGTTGCCTTCTCAATCGTTGTCCCTAAGATTTGGCTAATTGTGTAATTTCGCCATTGAACTTCTAGTGTCTCAGAGTTGAATCTTGAGCCACAACATTCTTCGCAAGTTACATAAGTGTCAGGCAAGAAATGCATTTCTATCTTTTTTACCCCTTGGCCTTGGCATGCTTCGCACCTTCCACCTTTAACGTTAAAGCTGAATCGTCCTGGTTTGTACCCACGTATTTTAGATTCTCTTGTTTGAGAGAATAGGGTTCTGATACCTCCAAAAATTCCAGTATAAGTTGCTGGGTTAGACCTAGGGGTTCTCCCGATTGGTGATTGGTCAACTTCAATTATTCGATCAATTGATCCTAAAATTTTAATTTCATTGCAGAGTGAATTAGAGATCTTTTTCCTTTGCAATACAGAAGAAAGACCTTCAAGTAGAACGTTGTTTATTAAAGAAGATTTTCCACTGCCTGAAACACCCGTCACGCAAACTAAACAGCCGAGGGGAATGTCAACATCTATTTTTTTAAGATTGTTTTTTACTGCTTTACGAATAGAAATAGAATTGCTTTGAGAGATAGGTCTTCTTATTGTAGGGAGTGGGATTCCAAGTTCTCCCGAAAGGTATTTTCCAGTTAGTGAACAAGGGTTATTTTCAATTGCAACTACGTCCCCTTCGGCAACTATTTTTCCACCATGAATACCAGCGGATGGTCCAACATCAATAATGTGGTCCGCACTTCTAATGATGAAATCATCATGTTCAACAACAAGAACTGTATTTCCAATTGTGGTGAGATGTTTCAGTGTTTCCAATAATCGTTTATTGTCGCGTGCATGAAGCCCGATTGTTGGTTCGTCAAGCACATAGCAAACGCCTACTAAGCCAGAACCAACTTGAGTTGCTAAGCGAATGCGTTGAGCTTCTCCTCCCGATAGAGTAGAACTAGCCCTGCTAAGCGAGAGGTAGTCAAGTCCAACAGATATTAAAAAAGCCAGTCTATTTTTAATTTCCAGAATAATTGGGTCAGCGATAGTTAGGGACTCTTCCCCTAATTGCAGTGTTGTGATTGTTTCAAGCAACTCTTTTGTTGTCATTTCAGTAAGTTCTGAAATGGAGTAAGTACCAGTGTTTGATGTTACTGTAACAGAACGTGCTTCAACTTTTAAGCGTTGTCCCTCGCATTTATGGCACGACATCTTGGTCATGTATTTCATTAGCCATGTTCGTACATTGTCTGATTCCGTCTGTTTGAATCTCTTTTCAAGCACAGGGATAACACCAATAAAGTTTTTCTTGGAACCAGTTGCACGGCCACCATGCAATAGTAACTTTTTCTGAGAAGATGTTAATTTTGAATAGGTGATCTTGGTGCTTATGCCAACAATGTCACAGAACCGCCGTAGTATTCTCTGGTACCTTCTTCTAACAGCTGGTCCTGCTAGATGCCACGGGGATATCGCTCCTCTTGTTAATGGTAGAGATTTGTCTTGTACAATTAGCAATGGGTCGAACTCGTGGACAGTCCCAAGGCCATCACAATTTGGACATGCTCCATAATGAGAATTGAAAGAGAATAAACGTGGTTCAAGCTCAAGCAAATTGAAGTTAGGGTGGTTTGGACACGCAAAATGCTCGCTGAACCTTTGCTCTATCCATTCCCCGTTATTTTCGCTCAAGATAAGAATTGAACCACAACCAAGTTCTATGGCGATTCCAACTGAATCAGCAATGCGTTCTCTTTGTTTTGAATTAACAACAACCCTGTCAACAACTGCTTCTATGTTATGAAGTTCGTATCTAGCAATTTGCAGTGGATTATCAGTGTCATCAATAAGTGCTTTGCGAAGATCTACTATTTCTTTATCAACTCTTGCTCTTACAAATCCTTTTGCAAGTATGTCCTCTAGAACTTCACGATGAAATCCCTTCCTTCCTGCTACAAGGGGAGAACAAATCATGATTTTTGTTCCACCTTTAATTTTCATAATGGAATTGATTATTTGAGTTGCAGTTGTTGATTCAATTGCTCTATTGCATTTTTTCCCATTCTTTGATTTGTGCCAGCATCGCGGCGTTCCGCATCGTGCCATTAGCAATCTCAAATAATCGTAAATTTCAGTTGTGGTTGCAACTGTAGAACGGGGATTATGGCTTGCAGATCTTTGTGCTATTGCAATTGTAGGAGGCAGGCCTTCAATGGATTCGACATCTGGCTTATCCATTTTGTTTAGGAATTGCCTAGCGTATGAGCTTAGGGACTCCATGTACTTGCGTTGTCCTTCTGCGAAGATTGTGTCAAAAGCTAATGAACTTTTACCCGATCCCGAAACCCCTGTAATGACCGTAAGTTTGTCTCTGGGAATAGAAACATCTACTTGTTTCAAATTGTGTTCGCTTGCTCCTCGAACGACAATTGCTTTCTTTGGGTTTTGCATTTTGTTATGAAACTTCTCTACGTTGAAAGAGAATTATTCCCAGTGAAATACATGTAATTACATAAAAGGAACCATAAGTAGATATTTTTGTTATGTATCTATTAGGAATTACATTCTCTTGTGTTATAGCATCCGATAGCCATAACACTTGAAAGTTAGGAATTATTGCATTGCCAATTCTGCAGCCAGACCAACGTAGGTATTCCGTTCCAGTTGCATAATCTGACAGGGTAATTCCTTGAGCAGGTTGTAACCGTTCGGTTACAACTTCGTCAACGTCACCATTGGTTTTTTTCATAACACGAACATGTTCAATGAGTTCAGTATTTCCCTCAGCTGCAGCTCTGTCTAGCCAAAGTTGTTCTATGTCATACATTGGTTTACCGAACCATGCGTCTGACATCATTCCAATAAAAAAAATAACTACTGTGACAATCAAAGTTCCAAGTTGGCCAAGGCGAGTTGATACAGCAATTGCTGCGCTTCCAAGAATAAGTACTGAAACTAGGATTGCTATGACTGCCTTCCAGATGTCTGGCTTAAAAGCAATCCAAATTGGCTGAGTTGAAAAGTCAGGTCCAAAATTTAATACTACTAAGTATGCGATTGCAAGAAGAGGTGTAGTAACACAAATCCAAGTACTTGAAAAGACGAATGAATAAAAATAGTTGCACCAAACTGCTACAGCAGTTCCAACTAAAAATGCCAAAACTCCAAATGCCAAAACTGGAAGATGGATTGGTACTCGAACTGTTTGGAATACTTCCTGTTGTTCTACTAAAACGAAAACAAGTGCTACATAAATTGTGGTTAGAGAAATAGCAATCGCAGCCCCAATGTATTTGCCAATTACGAACTGTGGCCTACCTACAGGTTTTGACACTACTGTAAGAGTGGTTTTATTGTGTATTTCTTTGCCCAGAACGTTACTTGCAATGAAAATTGCCAACAGCATGCCAATCATAAATACGGTAGCGAGCCCTATATCCAAGAGCATTCTCTGGTCGTTTTCCATGGTAAATGCTGATAACGGGCTTGCTAATAGCAGAAGAAGAGTTGCGGCAAGAGCCAGAATGAGCACGATTGGCTGGCGGATACTTTCAAAAAAAGCGTTTCTTGCTATGGTAAATATCTGGGAAATCATCGTTAATTTAGAGGGGGTAAATTGGGCAGGGTAAGGCAAATCATGATAATCTGCTTCCTTTAAACGAACGAGGGGGACAATGGGTTCGTAGACCCTTCATATTCAAGCTACAACTGAGCACAATTTCATGCATTTCTTATTATCGAAAGTATATATTAGGTATCAAATTTTAGATGAGAGTTGATCATAATGCCTGCCAGAGGGCTGCAACAACAGCAGTTACAGGGCTAATCCTACAAATAATTATTGCCACAACCTTGCTGGTATTTGGTCTTATTGCCAACAGCACAGCGTTTATTTTTGGGGCTATCTTCGTTTATGCAGGTGTTTTAGTTTGGCTTGGGCTAATTATTCTCTTTTACCAAGAAAAGATGAAACTTCTTGAAGAATTAGAGGAGAGTGAGCTAACAGGTGCGGATCCAAGTTCAATTTTTGAAACAGGTGGTGACGAAGTTCGACCAGCAGCGGCACGATTTAGATTACTTCACAAATGGGTAATGCCCGGGCTAAGTTTATTCTTCTCTGGTTTTCTGATTGCTATTGGCATAATCATGCTTAGTTTTCTTGATAATCTTAATCACCAAGATGACCTATTGCAGACAACGATTAATCAGACGGAATCTATTGGCTGGGCATTAGCTGTAAGTTTGTGTTTTGCATTAATTAGTTTTATCTTTTCTCGGTTTATTGCGGGAATGTCAAAAGTTCAAGTGTGGGCTAATCTACGAGGTGGTTCAGCTTGCATGGTAGGTAATGCTTTCGTGCTACTGGCATTGTCAATTGGTTTACTGTTTAGATTTTTTGATAATGAACAAGTTTTAATTGCTGTTTGCTGGTTCATACCAATTCTTGCATTAGCAGTTGCTGCAGAAACGGTAGTAAATTTCGTCCTGAATATGTATCGGCCAAGGATTCAAGGGGAATCTCCAAGGCCAGCATTTGACTCAAAAACTTTAAGTATGTTCGCTTCTCCAGATTCGTTGGTGAGGTCCATTAATGAAGCGATTAACTATCAATTTGGATTTGACATTACAAGTTCTTGGGGTTACCAACTCCTATTACGTTCGATTGCATGGTTATTTGGACTAGCAATTGTAGTTCTTTTTGCGATGAGCGCCATGGTAATTGTCGAACCAACAGAGCAAGCTTTTCGACTAAGACAGGGAGCACTTGTTGGCGAAGTTTACGACCCTGGGATAATGTTTAAATTTCCTTGGCCAATTGAAAAATCTGTAATTGTTGATGTGACAAGAGTTCGAGAATTGCCTTTGACATTTAGGTGGAAGGAACAAAGGAGTGTAATTCTTTGGGCAGAGGACTATCAAAAGTACACAGTTACAAAACCACGTCCATTTATTGTTAACGATTCTAAGGGAAATTCAGAGTCAATCTCTGACGATTTGTTGTCATTAGTCGACATTAGAGCGATCTTGAGGTATAGGATCGCTAAAGATGGCTTACTTGATTGGCTTTCGCTTGGATCATCTGATGTTGATAGAAGAAGTCGTTTATCTCAAAGAGAGATGTCCTTGCTTGCAATATCTCAAGGTGCAATTACTAACCTGTTTCAGGGTCTACAACTAGATGATGTTCTTGGAAATGAAAGAGGCGATTTATCATTGATTGCAACTGCTAAAGTTCAAGAAGCTCTAGATGCACAGAGCAGCGGCGTTGAAGTTGTTTCAGTAGACCTTCCTTTAATTTCTCCTACTGGTGACGCTGCTGAAAGTTTTGAAGAGTTATCGGTTGCCAAACAAGGTGAAGAGCGTTTAATTTCTGCAGCAACCGGCCACGCACAAGCATTGATGACTCGTACAGTCGGTGATCCAGAAGAAGTAGATCGAGTTCTTGATTCTGTACTGTCGTACAATCAAGTAAGGGACAGGTGGGACGAATTGCGTAGAGATAATAGCGCTTCTGATGATGACGTTAAAAATGCATTTCAAGAAATGAAAAACAAAGAAGCACTCGCAATAGCAGCTATCAACAAAGGAAATGGTAGAGCTGCATCTATCATCAGAGATTCAAGAGTTGATCGCTGGACTACTCTGATGCGCACTTGGTCTAGTGCTAGTAGGGTTAATGGTCAGATGAAAGCATTTGAAGCAGCCCCACAGTTGTACATGCAAAGAATGTACATGTCGGTTTTGGCAAGAAAGTTGCCTTCAATGAGAAAATATTTAATCGGTATTGCCCCTGACCGATTATCACTTGACTTAGAACTTAGAAGTATCAATCCACTGTTGAATTTTGCTGATGCGATTGATAGCAGTGAAGAAGGAGGACAATAATATGAAACGAATACTAGTTATAGGTATTGGAGTAACGTTACTTCTTATCTTATTACTTTTCAGCATGACTTATACCGTCTCTTTTCATGAGGTAGGTATACACAGTCGCTTCGGTCAGACCTCAGAGAATAGTATTGTTAGAAAAGCTGGGCTACATTTTCGGCTTCCGTTCTTTGCTGATTCAGTTTCACTGTTAGACACGCGACTTAAAATTCATCAATCACCGCTCGAAATGTTGCAAACCTCTGATGGTCAACAGATAGTTGTGAAAGCATATTTGCTTTGGAAAATCGATTCAGAAGGGGATTCTCCTCTTAATTTTTTCCGAGCATATGGATCTTCAGATGCAGCCAAGAGCACTATTGATGGACAATTTCGAGATGCGCTTTCTGCTTTAAGTGCTTTCTCCTTTGACGAATTAACTGGTGAACATAATAAACTTTCAACAGCTGAAAAGGCAATTCTTAATCGGCTAGAATCATTGAAAACTACCGGAGTTGTTCCGGCCTCTGTTGGAATCAATCGCCTTCTTCTACCTCCAAAGACCACTACTGCTGTATTGCAGAGAATGCAAGCAAGACGAGGTACCCTTGCCGAACAGCGTCGTGCAAAGGGAACAGCTGATGCAGAAGCGATTAGAGCCGAAGCAAAGGCGAAACATGACAAGATAATTGCTTTCGCTTCTCAAAGAGCTGAGGACATTCGTGCAGAGGGTGAAGCACAAGCTGCTGAGTATCTGCAACAGATGGGTGAAGATGAAGAATTAGCAATATTCCTTACTTGGCTAGATGCTGTAGAAACTTCTCTTTCAGAAAACACAACTCTAGTTCTTGAATCTGATGTCGCTCCTTGGCACTTGATGAACTTGAATAGTGATTCAAATTCAAAAGGAGTTCCTCAGCCAAGTGATAAACCAGATGGGGGATCTAAATGACCGACAACCAAAATAACCCAGAACACGATCAAAGAAGAGAACAATCAGCAAAGTTTGTATTGAGTAACACTAGCGATTCTTCGTTAGATATTCGAGATGCAATGGATACAGCACATAGATCACTTGCTGACTCACTTCAACTTAGTTTCCGTGCACTACAAGCAGTGATGATGATTCTTGTGGTTTTGTATCTTATTTCTGGTTTTCGGTCAGTAGAGGACTCTCAAACTGGTGTTGCAACATTTTTTGGTTCAATTATTAATGACGAAGGTCTTTCACCGGGACTTCAGACAAACTGGCCACCCCCAATTGGTGGCTTTGAGATTTACGATTCTCAAAGTAGAGAAGCAGATATTGGTGGTGTTTTTAAACCAAGGATAGATGCTCGTCTAAGTCAAGAACAAAGGGTCTCAAGGTCTAAATCAAGCGATGGATTGAAGCCGGGTAGAGATGGGTCATTGCTAACAGGGGATGGAGATCTCGCTCATATCTCTATTAGAGCAGAATGGGAAATCGTTGATCCAATTCAGTATTCAGATTCCATATCAGATGCTACTGGTAACGATTTAGTAGAGATTGCTCTTGAACGCGCTGCGGTTCACGTTGTAGGGAAAATCAAACTAGAAGAATTGCTAGATAAACCGCTCGAAGAATTACGTTCTCTTATTCAAATTGCTACTCAGCAAACTCTAACCGATTTGCAATGTGGGATAAGAATTTCTGATGTAAGTTTGCCAAGCGAGCCAGAACCACCTCTTTTTATTCAAAAATCTTATGACGAATTTGATAGTGCAAGAATAGTTGCTGAGACCAACGTCGAGAGAGCAACCGCTCAGGCTCACGAAGCACTAATCGGAGCAGCAGGTAGTAACTACGAAAAATTACTAAAAAATATTGAAGGATATGAACAAGCAGCAGAAAGAAAAGATGAAGAACTTATGAACGAAAATCTTGAAGAAATTAACAAGATGCTTCAATCAGATGAAATTTCGGGAAAAGTAGCTCATACGATTTCAAATGCCTCTGGATATCGAGCTCAAATTGAAACAACGTTAGGCCACGATTACAAACGTTTCAAAAGTTTATTGCCGACTTATAGAAAACACCCCGAGTTAGTCATTCGTAACAAATGGCTGTCTGTTTATTCAACGATTGTAGGGAAAGATGATGTGGAAACAATATTTGTTCCTGAATTTATAGCGGCAGTTAAACTTGGTGTTTCCGGCTCAGATTCAATAGCACAAATTAGACATAACAACCAACTTAAAAAGAAAGAAGCAAGGGCATATCTTGAGGGCTTTGATAGTTTGAATCCATGGATCCTTCGTGCTAGTGAAATAGACATGGAAGGTCCTTCCAGAGAACTTTCAATTTCAGGTGGTAGTGTTCAAGGTAGACAGTAATCTGCTGGTATAAGTTATGGTCGTTAAAACGCAACAAAGTAATTCAATAGTCGAGGCAGTTGGGTTAACGAAAATATTCCGTGATTTTTGGATGCGTGCAAAAGCAAGAGCTGTCGATGGCATTACTTTTCAGATTCATAAAGGCGAACTTTTTGGTCTTCTTGGCCCGAACGGATCTGGCAAAAGCACGACTATTAAATTAATACTTGGTCTTTTGAATACGACCAAAGGTAGATTGACAGTTTTTGGAAGAGAACCTCATGATGTTGTTACAAAACGTTTTATTGGTTTTTTGCCAGAAGAGTCCTACTTATACCCTTACCTAAACTCTAACGAGACTCTTGATTATTACGGTCGATTGTACGGAATTGATCGAAAAACACGTAAGCGAAGGTCTGAAGAACTTCTTGATATGGTTGGTCTTTCTCAAGTTGCTCATAGACATGTAGGAGAGTTTTCTAAAGGCATGATGCGGCGTATTGGACTTGCTCAGGCCTTAATTAATGATCCAGAGTTTTTAATACTTGATGAACCTACAAGTGGTCTTGACCCAATTGGAACAAGACAAGTGAAAGACCTTCTTATAGAAATGAAAAGACGAGGTAAGACAATATTGTTAAGTTCTCACCTTCTTTCTGATGTTGAAGATGTTTGTGATCGCATGACTATTCTATATGGGGGGAAAATACATGCAGAAGGAACTGCTGACGAATTATTACTAGATTCTGAACATACAATAATTCGAGTACCTCGTTTAAAAAATGACAATACTATTGTGCAAATAGAAAAGATTTTAGAATCATCAGAGTCAAGTGCAATCGAATCAGTTCAACAGCCAAGGCAAAATCTTGAATCATTCTTTATTCAAATAGTAGATCGTGCTAGAGAAGAGAGGGTGGCAACGAGCGGTGCAGATGTTGGTGCCACTGCTCCTTTCTTACTTGGGGACGAAGAAGGAGAGTCCTTGATTGTAAAACTAGTTGACAGCAAGCCAGGTGAACAAAAAGTTGTTGAAGAGAAAGCAAAGCAAGAAACCCATCTGAAAGAGGATGAAGAAGTTCTAGGAAAACTGATTGATACAGAGGACGATTCAATTAGGGCAGTAGAGGCCTCAGAAAGTTTATCTACACCAGAGGACGTCGATAAATCCGTAATTGAAGATTTGATTTCGGGCGATAAAGAAGACAGTACGCAGGATTCCCAGTGAAGAATATTCTTTCAGTTCATCACCGATTGAATTTCTTGCAGCAAAAGCGTAGCGTTAGAATAGTACTAACAATCATTCTCTCGCTAATCAATATCGGGATATTTGCACCTACTCTTATCACAAGTTACAAACTGCACCATGACCGATCTGTTTTATATGATTTGTTTACTGGACAAGATCAGAGGATAGTTGCAGAGCAATTAGAAGAAACTGGTTATGTTGAAATAAACGGCAAGAGGTTTGGAGATGAGCGTCTAAAAGGTTTTGTCATCATTAATCAAGATGGTTTGGTTGTAGACCCCGCTCGAGTTACCATGTTGGTATTAAGTAACAAGGTTCCAACTTGGATACCAACTTGGCTATTACAAGACCCAGATATGACATGGATTATTTTCGGAATCTCGCTTCTATCGTGCATTATGTCTGTCTGGATAGGGTTGTTTCTTCCGCTTCTTTATTGTGCAACTACTGCAGTTATTGGTTGGATTTTTTTTACTTGGCTTGGTGTGCCGAGCTTTGGCATGGCTGTTTCTGGTATGTGTCTTCTTGGCTTTAGTTACCATCTAATAATTGCTCTGATGAGAATTATCTTCAGTTCTCCACGACAGGTGCCTACATTGGCCAGAGGAGTACTTCTGGAAGCATCGCGAACTCGACTCTCAATATGTTTTTTAACAATCTTGCTCGTTTTGTTGCCACTAATACCTTTGATGCTAGATCCGGAGTCACCGCTTCGGCATCGAATTCAAACTATGTTAAGTAGAAGTTTGGGAACTACATTTGCTGTAGCTGCTTTTTTGACGGTTTTTCTTGCTTGTGCAACAGTTGCTTTTGAAATAAGAGATAGACAAATTTGGCAAGTTCTCACGAAACCAGTTAGCAGATTGGGGTATTTATTAGGTAAATGGGTCGGGATAATGTCATTGAATTTTGCCATTCTGACAATAGCAGGGGTATCGGTTTTTCTATACCTGCAATATTTAAGGTCTGCACCAGTTGCTGATGGCTTGCAGGGTGATTTAGATCGACTCGCTGTTGAAGAAGAAATACTAACTGCTCGAGTCGAAGCTCTACCTGTCTACGAAACTTTGACTAATGAACAAATTGCAGAAAGAGTTGAACAATTAATTGAAGCGGATCCTGATATAAGAGATGAAGAGTCAATAAGAGTTGCTCTTAGGCAGAAGTTGAGAAAAGAAGTTCAAGAACAATTCTTGGCCAAACAAAGGTCGATTCCGCCCACTGTAGGAGGTGGTTATTACTCACATAGTTATCGTTTTGAGGAATTACAGCATGCGAAAAAAACTGGAACACCTCTTACTTTTAAGTATGCATTTCACATTGGAGCAGCGGACGAACACGAAGCACACAAAGCGGGATTTGTTTACAACGATGATCTATCAACCAAACATGTTGTGACTTATGTGCCAACGATGACTCACGTGACCATGATTCCGGCATATCTTATTGATGACAATGGGGTTCTGGAAATCACCATTTACAATCTTTTTGAGCCAAAGAGTGACTACTATGGTAAGGGAACAATGAGTTTTGACAAGGGTGGTATAGAGTTGCTGTATAGAGTGGGCGACTTTGAGCCAAACTTTTTTAGGGCAATTTTCGTGCTTTGGATTAAATTGGCATTTTTAGCAGCGCTTGGTTTGGCGACATCTACATTTTTAAGTTTTCCAGTTGCTTGTTTGATTACTCTCACGATTTTTGCAAGTGGAACTCTTGCGCCTTATTTGTCTCAAGCATTGCAACAATATGTCCCTCCGTCTTCTTCAGCAATTGACTTTGGGAATATAGCCCATCTAATCGAATGGGGATTTGAAAATGTTATTAAGGGGATTGCAGAAGCAATAGTATTCGTCTTAGATGGCTTTGGAGCGAGTAGACCAACAGACCAACTTGTAAACGGAATGCTGGTCTCATGGGCATCAGTTCTCAAGGGCGTAGTTACAATTGGGTTATTATGGTCCGGTCTTGTTTTGGCTGTTGGAACTATTGTATTGAGGAAGAGGCAATTGGCAATCTACAGTGGGAGTGGTTGAACAAAGTAATTATTACATGAGTACTTTCCTATATCCATGAATCGAGATCGAATAATTCAAGCAATATCCGCAATTGTTGCACTATGCAGTGTTACAGCAGGTGGATTATTGCTTCCTAATATCCTCAAAGAAGCTGAGGAAAACACTCTCAGATACACGAATAATGTAGTGGACGGAGCACCTGGGTGGGTTAATACAATTGGGATGTCTATTGGTGCGATAAGAGGTCTTTTAGTTGACTACCTTTGGATCAAGATTCATCAAATGAAAAAAGAGGGTCTGTATTTTGAAGTTATGGCAGATGCTGAGTTAATTACAAAACTTCAACCCAGATTCCCTCAAGTTTGGGTTTTTCATGCGCATAACATGGCCTACAACATTTCAGTTGCAACTCACACGATTGAAGAGAGGTGGGAGTGGGTTAACGAAGGTGTTCGTTTGTTACGAGAAAAGGGACTGAGGGCGAATCCAGACGACATTGTCTTACATAAAGAACTTTCTTTTTTCTTCATGCACAAGTTAGATGGATCTTCTGATGACGCTCACTTGTTTTACAAAAGGAAGTTTGCTGAACGATGGCACAATATACTTGGAGAACCACCAGTTGAGTGGGATGCGCGAATTGATTGGATTAAAGAAGTTTCTGATGCACCTCGAACTTTAGATGATGCAATTGCTAAAACCCCAAAAGTAGAAGAGTTGCTATCAAAACTTAACCAAAATTTTTCTGACTTTGTAAAAGAGGGCTACTCAATTAAGCCGGAAGTGCTCTTGAAACAGGTGTCTCAGTTGAACTCTATTTTTCAACATTCGACCATCGCAAAAGAAGTCGGATTACATGAATCTCTTCGTAATCAATCTCCCTATTTCAATCAGTTGGAAAAACTGTATAGGGATGATGAGTATAGAGAAGCATGGGAGACCCTCATTGCAACGTATCGGAAACAAGTACTTAAGGATGAGTACAACATGGATCCACAGTTGATGTACGACTACACCAGAGATTGTGGTCCACTTGATTGGCGTCATCCTCAGGCTCATGCACTCTACTGGGGCAGGAGAGGCGCAGATGTAGGTAAGGGGAGACTGAAAGCTGATGATATTTATAAAGTGCTTAATACCGACCGCATTCAACTTCAAGCTTTGCAAGCACTTGCTAGATCTGGGCGAATCTCTTACGATCCTTTTTCTCAGGAAATACCCGGAAGGTTTCCAGATCCTCGTTTTATTGATTCTGTAATTGGTGATGAGAATCGAGAGGGACTCTGGAATGAGTTGTATAAGAAACATTACTTTGTAAGGGGCGCAGGAAGTGATTCATTCACAACTTTCTTGAGAAATTTTCTTGGTTCTGCAGTTCGTGAGTGGTATAGGCAAGGAGAACTTGAACGAGCTCAAGCAATGTTAGACAAACTTGATTCATTCTTTGGTACAGGCGCAACCCCTCCTAATAGCGCATACAAAGTTCCACTTGATGTATGGGTTAAGGAGCAAACCAAGGGCAAGTATGAAACAATGCCTAGTGTTGCCTTGAGTGATGTGACCTCTGCGTTACGTTATGCTTTTAGAGTTGGAGTCGGACAGGATAGACCTGAGATTTTTCATGAGGCATTAAAGTTCGCTGGACAAGTAACAAATGAGTTTAAGACCAACGACTATTACAATTACACCACAAAGTTTGGCACCGGAAGAATTAAGGATCTAATTGGCACTTTGGAAAATAGTGCTCAAATTACATTTGAACAACTAATGACAGATTCAACAATACCAATAGAAGAGAGAATTGCTATTTGGCACGGAGTTGATAAACTAGAACAAGGACTCAGGCCGAGAGTGTACGATCGAATTGTTGGTCTACTTCAAACACAATATTCTCGTAATCCATTAAGCCGTATTCGCACTTTCGACGAAGCGTTCCCTAAACCCCCCGGTTTAGAAGCATGGAGACAAAAAATGGCTGTCGAAGCTGAGAAGCAGAAGAAGTTAGAAGAAGTCAATCCTAGCGGTAGCATTGACCGTAAATAACCGCTGTACTCAGGGAGGATCGTATCCGCATCCGCCCCATGGATTGCATTTCAAGATACGAAGTATTGCCTTGCTGCCGCCTTTGAGTCCGCCGTACTTTAGCAGTGCGCCAATAGCGTAGTCAGAACATGTTGGTTGAAATCTGCAGTGTCCACCCATCAATGGTCTTAGAGTTACTTGATAAATCTTGACAATCGAGATAAAACAAGTTGCAAGTATACTTGATCTGTCAGTCACCTGAAACACCTTGTTCGATTAAGTCAACGTAAGTTTCTGTTGACAATGGAGTATGAGGTCTTGCAGTTATCAATATGTCTGTTTCTTTCGGTAATCGATGTTGTGAGATTCTAAATGCTTCTCTGCATTTGCGTTTAATTAAATTTCTAATAACGGCATTGCCAACCCGTTTAGGAACTGATAGTCCTAAGCGAGTTTGTTTAACATTATTTGGTTTTGACAATATTAACAGGGGGCCTACAGTACACCTATTACCACTTGAGTAGATTGCATCAAAGTCTTTCTTTCTAACAATTCGTTGTTTTCGTTGAAAAAGAAATGGGGTCATTTGTTCGAATCCTCATCAAGTGCTTCTTGATATCGTTTCATGAGTCGAGATCTAGTAATAAGACCAGATATTTGCCCTTTCTCATCGAGTAATACAAGTGACTGCACGTCACTTCTAGAAAATTTATCGAGAACAATATCAAGTGTTTCTTCTGGAGCAACAGTTGGTAAGTCAGAACGTTGTAACTCAGAAACCTGAAGAAGTGGAATTGCTTCTCGGTAAACAAGTGCTGCTCTTAAGTCATCAGAAGTAACCATTCCGCAGTATTTATCGCGTTCATCAATAACAACAAAATCAGATGTTCCAGTTGATTCCATCAAGTCAACAAGTTGTTGGGCTGATTCGGTCTGTTTAACAACCGTTGCTCTAAGTGTTGGAACGTCTTCTGGAGTCATCCTCCTTAAAACTGTAAGATCGCTTAAGGCACCAAGTCGTACTCCGAGCCGCGACAGTTTAAATGTGTACACGCTATCTTTGCAAACTATTCTTGCAATAATCGTGCTTACAACCGCTGCGAACATAAGAGGTAAAATGACATCGTAACTTTGTGTAACCTCGTATACAATTAAAATTGCGGTAAGTGGTGCGTGAGTTGTTGCGGCAACCATTGCAGCCATTCCGACAAGAGCAAAATAAGCGGGTGACGTTTCAGGGAACCAACCAAAATAGTGCACTGCATATCCAATACAGCCACCTGTCGATGCTCCTATCAATAGTGATGGAGCAAACAAACCACCTGCGCCACCAGAGCCAACAGTGATACTCGTAGCGATTAATTTTATTAGTGCTAATCCAGCTAGCCCTAATAATAGTGGCGCTGCATCAGTTAGGATTGAATTATCAGAATTGTTGAAGTACGTACTAGGGTTTATGATTGATTCAATCGTTGGATATCCGTTTCCGTAAAACTTTGGAATCGATTCGCTTGAAGTAATGCAATATATGGAAAAACCAATAATTCCTAGAAGAATTGCTCCTAGTAGAGGTCGCACATAAATGGGTAGTTTTGTAGCTGCAAACATTCTTTCAGAAAGATCAAGCATGCGAACAAATAAAGCACCAATTAAGCCACAAGTAAGACCAAGCACTAGATAAGTTGGAATTTGGGTAACATTAAACGCGAGACCCTCTCTGAAAAAATCATCACCCACTTCAAAGAGGGCTGCATCTCCTAGGATGCCCTGAGTTGTAGCAGAGGATACCACGGCAGCAATTACAATTGGAGTAAAGGTTTTTAATGAGAAATCACGAAGAAGTATTTCCATAACAAAGAAAATACCTGCGATTGGGGCATTAAAAACAGAAGCTAGTCCTGCAGCTGCACCACATCCTAGAAGTGTTCCAGTGTGCTGGGAGCCGGTTCCTAGAACTCTTGCTATGCATGAGCCAACTACCGCGCCTATTGTAACAATTGGTCCTTCTGCACCAGCCGATCCTCCCGAACCAATCGTCGCCGTGGATGCCAGCCATTTACGCAGACCTATTTTCCAAGAAAGTTTTCCCTTCTTTCTTTGAACCGCATATATAACTGAAGTCACTCCCGGACCTACACCTTCGTGTTTTAGAACGGAAATAAGGATACCTGTAATCAAACCTCCAACTGCTGGACCAAGTAAAATTAGCAACCACAAGGTGTCAGACCCCTTTAGCCCATCTGCAATGTGTTCGGTTTGGCGGAGTGGCCAAATAAAAGCAACCGCAGCCAAACCCATGAAGACACCGATAGTAGCCGCGACAATGTACAAGTACCAGTCGCGGTCAAAACCCAATCGCAAACCAATTCGTCTAAGTTGTGGTGTCAGTAGGCGTTTCATCTGTTTGACCCATTTAATAGAGAATCGGGGAGTGTATCAAGGTCGTTGGCTTTCTAACATGACATTAAGTGAGATATTAGGTATAATCACACATTCGACCTGTTATTGTCCTGTGTATGGGGCAAAAGTGCGGGTTTATTAGGAGATAGTACGATGATAGAAGCCCTTCGAAGTGATGAAATAGTACGTAAATGTGGTGGTAGATTCAAGTTAACTGCTCTTATACAACATAGATTACGAGAGTTCATCGTTGATGGAGCGAGACCTCTTGTTGAGCGAGAAGGACGTACTGATATCGAAGTAGTTATCGCAGAAATTTTAGAAGATAAAATTACTGCAGATTATGCGGAATCAGGATATGAAATGCAACATCCAGTCGGCTCAAAGAGTGATGGCAAATGATGACTCAAATCTTGATGGTCTTAGGATTATCATAGGTTTAACCGGAGGGATTGCTTGTTACAAAGTAGCAGGTCTAGTAAGTAAATTAGTACAGGCAGGGGCGATTGTTGATGTTTTGATGACAAAAGCTGCTACTCGTTTCATCGCACCATTAACATTTGCATCTCTAACCGGCAGACCTGTGTTTGACAGTCAATGGACTTATGTTGATGGGCATGGACCGCAACACATTAAACTTGCAACTTCTGCGGATGTAATGCTGATTGCACCATGTACTATGGATATGCTAGGTAAACTAGCTAATGGAATGACAGATGATCCAGTCAGTTTAGTTACTTCAGCGATAGATCGTTCGAAGACATCTGTACTTTTGGCACCATCAATGAATGAGACGATGTTAAGGCAACCATCAACTATAAGAAATATCAACACACTTAGAGAAGATGGATACATAATTATAGAGCCAGAAGATGGTTGGCAAGCTTGTAAACATGTTGGAACAGGTCGACTTCCAGAGAGTGATGCTTTGTTTGAAGCCTTAAACGCAGTTTTGGGATAGAAATTGCCTTTTTCTTATTGACTAATGCGACTAATCATGTCATTGTTAGTACAAGGGGGTTGGTAAGAAAGAGGTGTGATTATGCTAAATTTAATGCTAGTGATGTTATTTGGATTTACTAATCCTATTGAAATTGAAAAGTCAAAAGAAGTTCAGGGTAGTAGATTGAATCCTATTACCGAAAACTTCTTCTCTACTCAGACACTTAAAGTTAAATTTAGTCCAGTTATTGCAATGGATAAGATGAAGCAACGCAGTTTAAGTGGTACATGTCCACAAGTAGAAGTTGCTTTGACAGATAGCGATTTTGGTGATGGTGCTTACACATTACAAGCTGGCTTTGCTCAAGGTGAATCACTTGGAGCAACTTACTCTATTCCTTCAGATGAGTTCCCTATAAGAATAGACAAAATGGATGTTTTGTTCGGAACTAGTAACGCGATTGTTCAAACAACTACTCATTGGTCAGTGATGGTCTGGGATGGCACTCCAACTGACGGAATACTTGTTGCTTCATTTTCTAGCGATGACCTAATCCTTCCACACTTGGTAATGCCGCCAGGTACGAATGGAATAATTATTTCAGTATCAGTAGATCCAGAAGACCCTGAACAAATATACATCTACAACGATAGTGGGATGAATTCGTACACAATAGCATTTAGAATTGATCAACATAATCAACCAGGAAACCCATGTTTAACTTCACCTTCTACTCAATACAATGCGTTTCCTTGCACAGATACAAGTGGGCTTCAATTCCCTAATGAGAATTGGATTAACGCAGTTGATGGTCCATGGTGCGTTTGTGGTTCTGGCTGGTTTACTTTTCAACAATTTCCCGGCATCTGCACTCCTAGTGGCGATTGGGTTTTGCGATCAGCATACACTCCAGTCAATTGTAGTGTTGACCCAATTGCATGTTGTTTTTCTGATGATTCTTGTATGGATTTGACTCCTAGTGATTGTGCTATTTTTGGTGGAACTTCTGCAGGAAGTGATACTTCATGTGCTACGTATACATGTGGTGCTGGGATTGGAGCTTGCTGTGTTGAATCTACAGGTAATTGTGTAGATTTTGATCTTACGACTTGTCAAGTAGTAGGTGGCATTTATATGGGTGAGGGTACTGTTTGTTCTGATGTTGTTTGTTTCCCAGAGGGTGCTTGCTGTCTTGATGATGGTGCATGTATTGGTCCTGTATCATTAGATGACTGTGCAGCAGTTTCTGGTACTTTCCAAGGTGACGCAACTTTATGCTCTGATGTTACTTGTCCACAGCCACTAGGTGCCTGTTGTGGTCCAGATTGGTGCCTAGATCTCACCGAATCTAATTGTTCTGCTGTTGCTGGTACATGGGAGGGTGCTAGCACAGAATGTTCTGATTTAGATGTGTGCGTTTCGAATTGCCCTGAGGACTTGGATGGAGACGGACAGATAAATGTTAACGATCTTTTGTCTGTAGTTGGAGATTGGGGAATGACTGATAGCGACGCTGACTTAGACGGCAATGGTACTGTTGATACACCTGATTTGCTCGCAGTCATTGCATCATGGGGACCTTGCCAGTAACATAGTACTTAATGCCAGAATCTAAGACGTGTACTATTTTTAGGTTTACTCTTCCAGATAAACCAGGTGTCTTACTTGCTTTAGCAGACCGACTCCGTGCTGCTGACATAACGCTTCTTTCATTTTGGGCAAGAGGAAATGGGGATCAGACATCTACTATGAGATGCGTCGCTGAAAGCGAATCACAATTTCGCGACTTTGCAAAATCAGCAGAACTAAATGCTTCAGAAGAATTGGCAATTCACGTGTCAGCAGAAGATCGAGGTGGGGACTTTATTAGAGTTCTTGAAAAGGTTGCATCATTGAATGCAAACATCGACGCAATTCAAGCAGTTACTCTGGCTGGGAGTACTGGTTGGATGATTTGGACTGAAAAAGAACAAATAGAGTCACTGCTTTCGCAGATTTAACTCACTATCGAAGATGGTTAAACAATCGATAATATTTAACGCTTAAAAGATGCCGTATGGATTTCGTGTTCTATTCATCATCATTCTCATGTTGATCGATGAAACTTGAAAGTCTACGTTTGCGAACAGGGTGTTGTAGTTTTCGAATTGCCTTTGATTCGACTTGTCGCACACGCTCGCGAGTAACTTTGAAAATACGTCCTACTTCTTCAAGTGTGTAAGTGTAACCATCGCCAACTCCATATCGTAATTTTAGAATTTCCCGCTCTCGATAGGTTAATGTCTTTAAGACATCATTAATTCGAGCTCGCAGCATCTCGCTGGTTGCGGTCTCAGATGGTGCTTGTTGACGTTCATCTTCAATAAAGTCGCCAAACTGAGAATCCTCTGACTCGCCAACAGGTCGATCCAAACTAATTGGATGTCGTGATATTTTCATGACCCGTTTGGTTTCTTCAAGACTCATGTCGGCTACTTCGGCAATTTCTTCTAGGGTTGGTTCTCTGCCAATCTTTTGAAGTAGTCGTTTTTGAATACCACGGAGTTTGGACATTGTCTCAATCATGTGAACCGGCACTCGAATAGTACGCGCGTGATCTGCAATAGCTCTAGTGATTGCTTGACGAATCCACCAAGTTGCATAAGTTGAGAATTTGTATCCTCGTCTATACTCGTATTTGTCTACTGCACGCATTAATCCAGTATTTCCTTCTTGAATAATGTCTAGAAAAGGTAATCCTCGATTCCTGTACTTCTTTGCAATTGATACAACAAGTCGCAGATTGCCCCCAGACAAATCTCGTTTGCCTTGGTCATATTCTTCGAAAACAACATCGATTTTCTTCAAGCGATGTTCTAGTTCTTCTGGAGATTCTAAAATGAGACCGCTAAGCCCTGAAAGTTCTTCTTCCATGACAGCGACGTCGTCAGGATCTATGTTGCTACCTCTTTTCTTTGATCTTTCAAGATCGCGCTGGATTTGTTTGAGCTTCTTAGAAATTGAGATAATTTTCCTTAGAAGCGGCTGGATTTTAGAAGTTCTCAGGCAACATTCTTCAAGTAAAGATGCGATTTTTCGACGCCTGCGCTGCATGTTAGCTCTTACTACTTTCAATTCACTTTTCTTTAATCCATCATTCTCGCATCTATGCCAATCGTTTGCATTTGCCTCTAGAAGTAACCGTACTGTTTTTGTATTTACAGGAATCCTACTAGCAACTTTTTGCTTTGCATTTTCTTCTGCAGTGGAAATTCTCATGGTACGGTCAAAAGGCAATTTGCCCTCATGTACTAAATCGAGAATGTCAATAGCTTGAGATGCAGCATAGTCAGATTCAAGAACAAGTCGTCTAAAAACAAAACGAGTTGACTCAATCTTCTTGGCAAGCCGAATCTCCTCTTCGCGGGTTAAAAGTGAGATGCTTCCCATCTGGGTTAAATACATGCGAATTGGATCGTCGATTCTTCGGGAAGATGCTTCGGCTAACGCTTGAGCAATCACTGCTTGAGCTTCTTCTTCATCAAGAAGGTCGTCGTCCTCGTCAATGTGTACTTGCTTTTGCTCGGTGCCATTTTCTTCGGCAAGTTCTTTTGCGACTTCTAGTTTGTCTTTCCAAGGTGTGTCTCTCTTGAATTTCAAATTTGTTTGAAGAGGTACAAAGAATGGGGTCCAGCCGCGTCGCATCCTGAACTCCTCTCCAATTAAATCTATGCCTAGAGAGGTAATGAGAACAAGAAGTTCGTCTATCTTTTCGGCAGAAAGGAACTCATCTGGTAGTGCAGAGTTTAATTCTTCATAACTCAACCAGCCACGATTCATCCCTTCATTTAGTAAGACCTCCATGGTTGGATGCATAACAGGCATTTGGACTTGTGTTTTGTTTCTCTTAATTGTAGTCACGATGTAACTCCTGTGTGATAAGAATCGAGAAGGTAGGCAAGATGGTTGCCTGTGAAAGTAATTCGCTTTAGTAAGGATTGCTTCACGATGCACTCCTTGATGTTTTGTGTTTTCTGATTGTTTCAAGCATTTCTTGAGCCAGTTTTAAGCGATCTCCAGGGTCGCTCACGTTTGATAGAGTTTGGACTTCATCTGCGATTGCTTTGTCTTCAATTAAGTTTACAAACGACCGGATTGTCATATTTGCAGCGAGCATTACGCTTTCGTATGTTGTGCATATGCGTTCTCCAGTGAAATAAAGGGTGCTTGCTAAAACTCTAGCGGGCTCATCAAGCTCTTCCAATAATTCAGGCATTGAAAAACTTATACCGTTTTGCAATCGTGGGATTATATTTATTGCTATTTTATTTGCAGTTTCATCTTTGAAATCATCCGAGGTAATACTAGTTCCATTTTCTCTAATTGCGGCAGAAGATTCAGTTGGATCAAATATAAGAACTCCAATAAGTTCGTGCTCTGCAATTTGACGAGCACGTGAAATATTTGTAACTTTCTTATCATCATTTGAAGCAGAGGGTTTATTTGATTTTGTTGGTTCTGTCCGTTTGGAAATAAAAGATTCGACTTCTTCAATAGAAACCTTTATTAGTGACGCGAGCCGTTCATATATTAACGGTTTTCTTATTCCTGAAAGTTTGCCTATGCCCAATCTTACAAGTTCATCAAGAAAAAGTTCTATACGGCGTGCTTTTCCTGAAATAGTATCTGTGTTACTAAGCGAGCATTCTAGTCGGTCAAGTTTGAATGAAATCGCATCAACTGACTTGTCAAAGAATGACATTAAATCTGTTTCGCTAGATGCAAGATCTGCAGGATCTGAACCTTCTGGCAAAACGCAAATCTGTACATCAATATCTTTGGAGAAGAAAACTTCAACTGCACGATCTGCTGCACGTTGCCCTGCGTCATCGCCATCAAATACAAGGATAACTTTTTCGCATATTCGTGAAAGTTTTGAAGCGTGTTGTTCGGTTAGCGAGGTTCCTAAGGTTGCGATTACATTAGTAACACCAATTTGGTGACAAGCTATTACATCGGTATAGCCCTCAACAACAATTGCTGTCTTTGTTTTTTGCATTTCCGCTCTTGCAAGGTGGTAGCCATAAAGAACTTTTGATTTGTGAAATAACTCTGTCTCTGGACTGTTAATATATTTTGGTTCGTCTTCCTCGTTAATTATTCGTCCACCAAATGCTACAGGACTACCCGATTCATCGCATATAGGAAACATGATTCGATGTCGAAACGAGTCGTATATACGATCTGTGCTATCCTTCTTTTTTAGTAAACCAGCTTCAAGGCATGTGAAAATTCGATCGTCATTGTCTTTAACTAAATCAGTTAGGTATGTCCAACTGTTTGGTGCAACCCCAATCATAAACTTCTCTATTGACTCGTTTTCGAATCCTCTTAAGTGCAATAACTTAAATGCCAATGCCCCTTCATCCGAGTTTGATAGTTGGTCTTGATACAGTTGCGAAGCCCATTCTATTGCATTTCGGATTTTCTTCCTGATGGAGTTTTTCTCTTCATTTCGTGGTTGATTTGATAGTTCGATTCCTACTCGCTCGGCTAAAAATTGAAGTGCTTCGCCGAAATCTTTTTTTAGATATTCACGTACAAATTTAATACAATCACCATAGGCACCGCAAGAAAAACATTTGTAAAAAGCATTTTCTTTATGAGTAACTACTCTCATTGATGGTTTATGATCATCGTGGAATGGACAAATACCAACCCACTCTCTGCCTTTCGGCTGTAGGGGTACATATTCAGAAATCAGTGCTACAAGGTCAACTTGCTCACGCACGCGCTCTATGTCTGTTCTGTCACTCATTCCTAAATGGTGAATCCAATTCCTAATAAACCAACTTCAATTCAACGGTAGCGAGCCAATGACTTTGTCATTGTTAAAACTCAAACCGATGGCTCATATTGTCTGGCTTTGGTCACTGTGCTTGGGGTTCGGACTGGACCAACCTCTTTGGGGGTACTCAGTCCCAGTAATGTGTGAACTTGCCTTATTTGTATACTTCTAGAATACGCATGTATTCGTTTACGTCAAGTAAATGCGTCTTTTTTTCGGACGTTGTCGCTAAAAAAACGTATTTTTTTAGTATTTTTTTAATATATCCTCATTTTTTATATTAAAAGCCGACTTAAATCGACTGCTGTAACTTTTGTTGGCGTGTATAACCATATTTACGCTTTAATGGTTTAACTACTAATCCCTGCTTAATTGCTTTAGTTGAAACCTTAATTCGCTTTGGTTTACCTCCGACAATAGCCCTTACTGTATGAAGGTTTGGCTTGAACTTTCGTTTGTCATTCGCAGTGACTTTTAGACCAATACCACCTTGGTATTTTGGTTTACCTCTATATCGAATCTTGCGACCGACTTTTGTTCTGCGTCCAGTAAAAAAACATACACGTGGCATTTGCAAACTCCTTGGGCCAACTATGGCGAATCCTAGATTATACCATCATTTGAAATCAATTGGGTATCAGAAAAACACGCTTTTTAGGCCAGTAAATACGATAATCTGTAGTTGGCTACAGTTATTTTAGCGAATTTTGGTCAAATTGTTTACGCTGATTCTTTGCTTGCAGTAGGTGGTTGTAACACATCATGGAGTTTGAGCCCATTTTCAATGTCTTTAGCATCTATCAAGTAAACAGCATCTTCATTATCACGCTCAGGAAGTTCATACATCACGTCAATCATGAAATTATCAATTACTGCACGTAGAGCTCGAGCACCAGTTCCACGTTCCATTGCTCTCTTGGCTATTAAATGTAGAGCTTCGTTAGTGAATTCTAACTTAGCTTGTTCAAGTAAAAAGAGATGTTGATATTGCTTAACAATTGCGTTGCGTGGTTCTGTAAGAATTCGCACCATTGCATTTTCAGTTAAAGGCATAAGTGGAGTAGTAATTGGTAAACGACCTAAAAGTTCAGGAATTAAACCGTAATGCAAAATATCTTCTGTAGTCACTTGATTGAGTAATTTTGTTTTGCGATCGAGATCGTTCAGGTCATCACCTGCGGAACCAGAGAAACCAATTCTGGACTTTCCGACTCTCTTGGAAATAATATCACAGATGCCATCGAAGGAACCTCCACAGATGAAGAGTATGTTTGATGTGTCCATCTGGATATATTGCTGTTCAGGGTGCTTTCTACCACCCTGAGGAGGTACGTTTGCAATTGCACCTTCTAACATTTTCAGTAACGACTGTTGTACACCTTCACCAGAAACATCACGTGTAATGGAAACGTTTTGTGAAGTTCGTCCAATTTTGTCAATTTCATCAATGTAGATTATTCCCCTTTGTGCTGCATCTAAATCAAAGTCAGCAGCTTGAAGTAATTTTAAAAGCAAGTTCTCGACATCTTCTCCCACATAACCAGCTTCAGTTAATGTCGTTGCATCTGCAATTGCGAAGGGGACATTTATAATTCTTGAAAGTGTTTTTGCCAGTAGGGTCTTGCCTGTTCCTGTTGGTCCAATCAGTAAGACATTTGACTTGTCCAGTTCGACTTCTCTGTCTGCATTATCAAGTTGAGATAAACGCTTGTAATGGTTGTGAACTGCAACGGCAAGTGACCGTTTAGCTCTATCCTGACCAATTATGTATTGGTTGAGGTACTCGTCAATCTGACGAGGAGAAGGAATTGAAGTGAACATTGGCTGAGCAGCACTAATGCGTCTTCTTTCCTGTTTAAAAATATTCTGACATAAATCCGTACAGTTTGAACAAACGTATATTTCGTTTGGCCCTTCAACCATTGGACCAACTTCTCTTGAGGTTTTACCGCAAAATGAACAGGTAGTTACTTTGCGTCCTTTGAATCCGTCGTCTCCACCAGAGCCACTCCCCGAACCACCACCAGAGCCACCTCCAGAATTGTCGCCATCACCGACAAAAGGAGATGAGTTGTCAGGATTGTTTTGATTATCTATTTTATCTGTCATTCTCTACCGTTTCTCTCTCTTTATGAGGATACTTTTTATTCAGCAAATTGTGGCATAAAAAACAGGGATTGACCAGTTTTTATGTCTCAGTTTGTCCATTTTCTTTAATATCGGGCGTAGAAACACGGGTTTGACTAACTACCACATCCCGTGCTTTCGTATATTCATCATCAGTAATGTCTCCTGCCTCGAGCATTTTTTTTAAGTCAGACAGAGAATATGTAGCAGTTTTCTTCTGGTTGGAATATAGATTTTTTCTAATTCGAAGGATAATTACCCCTCCGACTATTAGTAAACCAAAGAGAACTGCTAGTGGGGGAAGGATGTCCGAAATCGATCCGCCAAGGAACATTATGATTTACTCTGGGTTTTTTTCTTGGTCTTCTTCTTTGTTGTTTTCTTTTTACTCTCAGTTTTCTTAGCAGTTGCCTTCTTCTTCGTTGGCTTGTTGCCTTCTTGTAATTTTTGCCACTCTTCAACTGGCATGTCCTTAACGGTACAAGCAGAAACAAGTTGATCTGCAGCTTTTTCCTCTTTGATGACTGCTTGAATTTGTGGAAGTTGGCCTTGTTTAATAAGTTTATTTTTCATCTCTTCAGGTCTGATGCCATTTTGCATTGCCATCTCAGTAATTCTAGAATTAACCTCTGGCTCACTGACTGTTACGTGAAAGTGTTCGGAAAGTTTTGCCAAAATGAAGAAAGTTTTTAATCGTTTCTTTGAGTCCTCGATAGAACCGCCTCGCACTTTAGCGACTTCTGCTTCAACTTCATCAATAGTCAATCTTCCTGAAGATTGCAGTTCGGTTCTTAGGCGTTGCAGATCTCGCTCTGCTTGCATTGCGCTGGTTTTTTCAGGCAAATCCATTTCTACGCGTTCTGCAATCTCTTCAGTTGCTTGCCTTCTAAGTACGGCTGCTTGGTCTTTCTCTTTGCGTTGCTCAAGAGCGAGTTGGATTTGTTCCTTAATCGTGTCGAATGAATCCACCCCGAAGAAAGCAACAAGGTCATCATCACTCAATGGTTTGATTCTAACAGTTTGTACAACATTAAACGTAATTACAACTTTTGATCCGCGAACCTCTTCAAGTTCGTGTTCTTCAGGTCCATCTGTCTTGATTGTAATTTCGTCGCCGACCTTAGCCCCAGCAAGTATTTTTCCAAGATCATCAATGAATAAGCCGAGTATCTCACCACCTGCATCCTTAGCAGGAATAGTAAGTCGAGTTTGTTCAGTTTTGTAGAATGAATCTTCGTTGCCATTAAGGTGAACAACAGCGGGACCAATCAAGAAATCGCCTTCTTCTGTTTTGCCTTCGATTTCTTCTAGGTTGCCATTGCGGATTTTTTGACGCTCTATCTCTTCAGTGATGTGATCGTCAGTTACTTCAACAACAGGTCTGTCAAGTTTTATATCATCGAAAGCGGGGAGGTCAAAGTCAGGCATAACTTCAACTTCAAGAGAGAATGTAAGTTCTTTACCTTCCTCTAGGACTAATTCATCAGGATTGCCAACTGGTTCTGGTTCGCTTAGTGGCTTTAGGTCATATTCTTCTATTGCGCTTTTCCAAGCAGCAGAGATAATCTCATTTCTTGCTTCACTTTTAATCGAATCTCCAAATCTTTTTTGAAGGATATGAGCAGGAACTTTACCTTTTCTAAACCCTGGTATTACCGTTTGGTTTTTTAGGACTCCCATTGAATCATTCAACTTTTGAGAAATAATATCCGCTGGGATCTTAATATTTAACCTTTTACGAGCAGGACCCGCTTCTTCAACAGTAATTTGATAAGGATTTGCAGTAGCTGTTTCTGTCATTTGTTAACCTTCTTTCGAGCCGCATATAATAACGTAATTAGCCATATATGGCTTATTATTAAGAAACAATCACACCTGATGACTGAATCAGCAACAAAGCCAGTAAAAAGCCTGCGAGGCGGTGACTGACACACCCAGCAATCAAATAGGAGTATTAGCGAACAAAGAGCATTTCAGTGTAAGAAGGTAGTGGCCAGATGTCATCTGGAATCATTTCTTCTAATTGGTCAGAAATAACTCTTGCAACCGACATCGATGGGAGGATTGTGTCTCTTGTGAAATTAGCTGAGTCAAGGACATTTGAATGTTCAGATGAAACCGTCGCAGTAATAGTATCAATGGAATCCTGCAGAAGCTCGGCTAATTCAGCAACATCATTTAATCTTCCTGCGGTTCTGCTGCAGTCAACTGAGACAGCATGAGACGAAGCCACAATTTCAGCAAGTTCGCCCTGATATCTTAGAGCAGCTGGAAGAACTTGCGTTGAAAGCATCTGCAGTAGAGTCCTCGCTTCAATTTCTACAACTGTGCAATAAGTATCCAGTAAAACCTTCTCTCTTGCGTGAAGTTCTGTATTAGACAAAACGTTGTAACGACTAAATAAATCGAGAGAGTTTTCTGTAACCAAAGCGGGGAATGCATCTGCAGCTGTTTTTAAATTTGGAAGACCTCTTCTTTCTGCTTCTTCGTGCCACTCTTCAGAATAATTATCTCCATCAAAAACTATCTTTCGGTGTTCCTTGATAATATTTTGAAGGTGCTTCATTACAACTGTTTCAAGTTGTTCTTCTGAAGTGCTTCCAGCTAAATCAGTTTCTAAAGAAGTAGCAATATAATCAAGCGACTCAGCAATTATTGTATTTAGAATAGTGTTTGGCCATGCAATAGTTGAGGTTGATCCAACTGCGCGGAATTCAAATTTATTTCCAGTAAATGCAAACGGACTGGTTCTGTTCCTATCTCCGCTATCTCTATCAAGATGAGGCATCGTTGTCGCGCCCAGATCGAGAGTTCCACGCTCTCTAGGATCTCTCATTTCGTTAGATTCGATTTGGTCAAGAATGTCTGTCAGCATTTCGCCGAGAAAGATTGAAATAATTGCAGGCGGTGCTTCATTTGCACCAAGCCGGTGATCATTTGCTGCAGAAGCAATCGATGCTCTTAATAAATCAGAATGTAAATCAACTGCTCTTATGACAGCACATAAAAATGTTAAGAACTGCAAGTTAGTTTGCGGTTTTTTTCCAGGGTTTAAAAGGTTTTTGCCGGTATCTGTAGAGATTGACCAGTTATTGTGTTTGCCGGAACCGTTAATTCCAGCAAATGGTTTTTCGTGTAATAAACACATAAAACCATGAGCTTGAGCTGTTGCCTTTAGAACTTCCATAAGTAGCATTTGATGGTCAGAAGCAACATTGGCGTTTTCATAAGTTGGAGCAATTTCATATTGACCGGGAGCAACTTCGTTATGTCTCGTCTTTACAGGTATGCCAAGCTCATACAATTGTTGTTCTGCATCATCCATAAAAGCGAGAACTCGCTCAGGTATTTTTCCAAAGTAATGGTCGTCAAGTTGATGACCTTTTGGCGGTGGTGCTCCAATTAAACTTCTGCCGCAAATTAAAAGATCCGGTCGATTCGCAACAAATGCTTCGTCAACCAAAAAGTATTCCTGTTCGAGTCCAAGCGTTGTGATAACTCTATCAGCTTCAGTGCCAAATATCTTTAAAATTCTTAGTGCTTGCTCATTCACCACATCAATTGATCTAAGCAGGGGTGTTTTTTTATCTAGTGCTTCGCCAGTCCAAGAAACAAAAGCAGTTGGAATACAGAGCGTGCCACCTTCTTCATTTGGCATGATAAATGCTGGGCTTGTTGCATCCCAAGCGGTATAGCCACGCGCCTCCCAAGTATCACGAATGCCACCTGAAGGAAAACTTGAAGCGTCTGGTTCGCCACGAATTAACATATCTCCGGAGAATTCAGCTATAGCTCCTTTGTCTGTTGGTTCTAGAAAACCATCGTGCTTTTCTGCAGTTGCTCCTGTTAGTGGCTGGAACCAGTGAGTGTAATGTGTGCAGCCGTTGTCAATTGCCCATTCCATCATTGCGTGAGCGACATTATTTGCAATTGCAGGGTCAAGTGGTTTTGCTTTCTCCATCGTCTCAAGCAGTGACTCATAAACATTCGGTTCAAGGTACCGAAGCATTACATCACCCGAGAAAGTTCTACAGCCATAAGTATCACAATAATCGTTATTTTGCACATCCATTGCGTTTGACATAGTTAAATCTTCCATGTTGATAGGCCTCCTGCCATTTATTTGTAGTATCTAAAAATGTAGAGAGAAGAGCAAGGTCTTAATTGGATATTTCTGCAACAAACTGACCAGCTACTTCAGAAGGATTGTCAGATTCATCGAGTCGTCTTACAAGCGCGGATCCAACTATTGCTGCTTCTGCATACTTGTGAACTTGTTTTACTTGAGCCCTTGATGTAATTCCGAAGCCAACTGCTAAAGGTAATTTAGTTACTTGGCGAATCTCATCAATCCGTTTGCTCAAATCAGGTAAGGTTGATTGTTCACCAGTAAGACCAGTTCTTGCTAGTACATAAAGAAATCCTGTTGAGATGTTTGCTAGTTTGGTAACTCGGTCCAACGGGGTAGTTGGTGCTATTAGCATTGAAAAAGTGAAATCAAGTGACTTGCAGTATGAACTTAACCCAGTAGCTTCAATCTCATCTATATCCGGAATGATTATTCCATCGAACCCTTGCTCAGAAAGTCGGTCAATAAATAAAGATCCACCGTTTTTTCGAACAATGGAATAACTTACCATCGCAATTAGTCCACAATTTAACTTTGCCCTTATTCTTGAGACCAGCCCAATTACATGGGCTGGGGTTATGCCTAATTGTAGAGACCTCTGCATTGCAGCCGCAATTACAGGTCCATCAGCAATCGGATCACTAAATGGAAAGCCAATTTCTATGATATCAGCTCCATTTTTATCCATTTCCAAAAGGCATTTTTCGGTTTCCTCAAGTGATGGATCACCAGCTACTATAAAAGGGATAAACTTATTGTTGCCATTGCTGAATATCGTGTCAATTCTGCTCATTTTGTTCCCTTTGGACCACCATCTTTGATGTATTTGTCGTGAACAGCAGCGGTCAAATCAATTTCTGTGATATTGGCTAGGGTCGTTAGCCAAGCAAGGACATCAGCAAATTCTTCCCCTAGATTGTCTAAATCGGCATCCCCACGTTCATATTTACCTAGGGCATGGGCAAGTTCTCCAAACTCCTCTGAAAGCCACAGGAAGGTTTTGGCAATACCTCGAGCCGAATCTGTCTCAAAATAGCGGTTTTTTATGAGTTCTTGGAACTCTCTGATAGTTATTTCGCTTGCCATAGATGCGAAGGATAGCATGACGAGTGCTATTAATAGACCTCAATTTTATCTAAATACTTGCGAAAAATATCTTGAGGTTACCCACCAATTCACATTGGATTCAATATACTGCGAGCCGCTATACTATCCCGAGGTTGTTCCTCGCGGCATTTCTTAACACCACTTATTCAGGTACGAATAAGTTCATCTCAAACGTTTCTTAGGAGAGACGATTCATGATTACTCAAATCATCACAAAAACAGTTTCGTGCTGTGCATTACTAACTCTTATTGGTTGCGGTTCAAACTGGCGAACACACGACTCACAGCAACTAAGCCCAAGACCAATGTTCAACGAACATGCTCCAGAGTGGGTACAAGGCGTCGTCCCACAATCAGACGGACGAATTTACTTTGTTGGTCGTAGTGCAATTCCTGATGTTCATCGTCTAAATATTGAGAACACTGAGGGCCATAGAACACCAAACCAACGCGTTGGGTACACCGTAATGGATGAACGAGAAGCCGTGCAAAGCGCTCGTAGTGATATTCACGATCAAATCCGACAACGCCTTACACCTCGAAACATGGGCGATACAACAAACCTAATGGTTGGGAATATTGACTCAGGCACATGCGTGACATGTGGCACTGCTGTTCCAATCATCCCCTCAACAAGAGTTATTGTGTGCAACGATGATTGTAAACATATGTCATCACATTGTTCTGGCGGCTCACGCGGAACGCTTTCTGTGTTTCCTACGAGCTCAAGCAATGGCAAGCACTGTGGTGATTGTCATAAAGAAATTGCACATTGCGCGGGGTGCGGTACACTTGTCCACTCTCTAACACAATCAAATCGTACCCCTGATTATGTTAATTCAGGGCTATCACCTTTGGCTCGTGATTTGAATATCATCAATGTAAGTTTGAGTTCAGTCATGCCAGCTCTTGCAGCTTATTTGACCGAAGAAGAAGTTTACTTTGAAAAATGGCACGTGCATGAAGGCCACGATGGACTTTCAAGACCATTTGCTAATGGTCGAGATGTGTGGCAGTCATACAAATGTTGGATGCTCTGCTCAATTCCTGCTGAAGAGTTCTACAACGTGGCTGAAGATTTCCGTACTAAGTATGAAGACATGTACTCAACCGCTATCGATCGTGCCGACCAAGACCGGGCAAGACGTATAGCAGCAGAAGAATCAGGTCGCGATCTTACTGTTGCCCGGCAAGATGAAGAACGTGCTTGGAATCGTGAAGATGAAATCGTCACCCGACAACATACAATAGAGCTTGATAAAGATCGACATGGCCTACCTGGTCGTCGTTTCACTCTTGAAAACGAGTAATACAAGGCAATTTGCATAGGAATTTATGATGAAAAAGAGTTTATTACTATTAGGAACTGCCCTTGTTGCAGCAAACATCCAAGGATGTGAAGCGTGGAACCACCACAGGGCTGATCACTGGGAACAAGGCAAGCAGGGTGCTGCAAATTGGAAGGTCAATAATGATCGCGATGCTCAAGATCAGATTTTAGTACTTGACCGCACACCAACCAGATTGCCACTAGTTGATGCCAACTACGAAAAGACATCGTACAACGCAATCAGCCATTTGCTTGCTACAGCGCATCCACCAGCCGGACAACTTGAAGTTTTCAATCCTGATCGTGCTGTTATGTATTCCACGACTGTGAATTTAAATGATTACTCAAAAACAACAAATTTTGGACGGCTTCAAGCTGAGGCGTTATCAACCGCTTTAATTCAACACTGGCAAAACGACCTCGTAAAAGTGACACTTCGCCAAAGTACAACACCGATTATTCCTCAACAAGGGGAATTTCTACTTTCCAGAGAAATACGTGATTTATCTGTTGATTTCAACGTAGGCGCAGTCCTAGTGAGTACATATTCCGTCGCCCTTGACAAGGTGTACATGAATGTTCAACTCATCAATGTTGACTACAACACCGTAGTTGCAGCAGTGACGTATGACATGCCGCTTGGTCCAAGAACTCGAGCTATGCTTGAAAATGTCGAGATTGCTTCAAAGGATGGAGATCTTTTTCAATGAAGATAGTTCTTCTTACCTCTTTAGTTCTTTCTACTTCTTTGCTAACTGGTTGCCAAAATACATCACGACTTGGCAATATCGAGGATATGCCTTCAAATTGGCTCAGCATTAAGTCAAGCGCTTGGCAAGTAAAGCAGTTGCCAGAGATTAGCAGGAACCAACTTGCGAGTATGCGTTCGCGCCTTGCAGAAGAACGCAAAGGTCAATACTACAGCTTTTTTGGTACATATAAACCAGATACACTTGAATACATCCAATCGACATCTAGTGAGTTGGATCAAGCATATTTAGGGATGGCATATTCCTCAAACGCTATATTATCTTCTCTCACTCCAAATATGCACGGGCCTTCAGAAACTCACACAGAAAATAAGGCTGGTATAGCAGTAACAAATAATACTAATCATCGAATGATGCATGAGGATGGAAACAGATTTCTCCTATTAGATAAACCTTCTACCTTAACTCCAATGCCAATTGTACGAGACTAATCTTTTTTTCTACTAATTACAAACGGTTCACACTCTGTGAACCGTTTTTTTTTACAAATAGTGAAACAACTCCAGATATTAGGGATTGTCTGCTCAAATTAACCATGCACTTGGAGGTCGTGCCGTGATTGCATTTTCTCAACTGGGTGGAACCCAAGATGAAATTCCCTACTCTTATTGTTTACAAGGTCAGAAAGAAATAGCCCATGCCATATCGATTGGAGGGGACTTAAGAAGAGTTGAGGTGGTTCGAGCACTTTGGCAACTTACTATTCAAATTATCGAAGAATCGCCTGTAGCAGTTTGGTTAAACTTAACTCGTGTACTAGAAGCAGACACCAAACTTGCTGCTTGTCTTATTGCTATCTTGAGAAGAGCAAGAACTCAAAACACAAGCATCTACATTATTGGGTCAAACGAAGTACAGAACATACTAAAACTCTGTAAAGTCCCACCTCTTTCCCAATTCACCAAAGTCGCATAATTAACCCGCGGTTAATAAATAGGCATAAAGTAGCAGTAGACCTCGCGGTTGATTAAGTATTATGGCGTTATTGTTTTATATGTTTAACTGTGGAGGACAACTTCTGGGTCGAGGACGGTTTGTTTATTTTCGTCACAAACTGAATATTTAAAACCAGTGCGAAGAGAGCCAGCGGCGTAGTTACCTGATGGGGTAGTGGCAATAAACGCAACTTGATGTTCTTCTCTTAGTGACCAGCACTGAGCAAGTCGAGCGAGGGTATCGTGAATTGCTTCTTGTGGTGTTGCGCCGCGACCCATTAACTCGACAACGAGAAACGCTCCGCAAATTCCACTGATAAGTTCGCCGTGACCAGTTGCAGTTGCTGCCCCGCGTTGTGGATCGACATACAGCCCATGCCCAATGATTGGGGAGTCTCCAACTCGTCCCGGAACTTTCCACGCCATCCCACTTGTAGAACAGGAACCCGCCAGTGTTCCACCAACATCGATAGCAAGCGTTCCGATGGTGTCGTGACTTCCAAAAAGTTCGCCGTGTCCGTGGTCAAAGGGAGCAGGGGGCGAAGCATCTTGTTTTGTTTTCTTCCAATGTTCCCATTTACGTTTCGCACCCTCAGAACGAATTGTCTCTGACGGCAACCCTTGAGCATCAGCAAAATCATCTGCAAGTGAGCCAACGAGCATCTTGTGCTCGGTACGTTCCATGACTAGACGAGCAGCAGTCACTGGGTGAAGGTGGCGTTCCATTGCACATACCGACCCACTGTTTGGTGGTGAAAGCATCACTGCAGCGTCAAATGTACAACGACCTTCGCGGTCG
>JASMLG010000127.1 GCA_030748805.1 Phycisphaerales bacterium
GTTTCAGTTATTTGCTTGCTGGGCATGCTTGTTGATCTAAACGACGTGTTTTATGTGCTTACCATAATTTCAGCGCAAATTTATTTGGTGATGTATGCACTTATGTTTGTTTCAGTAATTGTGCTTCGGTTTACAAAACCAAAGATTGAACGGTCATTCAAAATACCCGGTGGAATTGTTGGTCTTTGGGTTGTTGCAGGAACGGGCTTATTAACAAGCATTCTTGGTATTTGTTTTATGTTTGTTCCACCAGAAATGAAAGATGTCACGATTAACGCAACGTGGTTTACACCAATTATTTTGCTTGCGTTTGCTGGTGTGATTTGCACCCCACTTTTTTTATATAAGAAGTTGTAGACAAAAAACGACCCGCGGGTTTGTTTATTTTGGTTTAAGTTCCCGCTTTCTTGTTACTCCCCTTGCACACTTGTGCTGGGCGGTAAATAATGCACAGATTGGAGCGACTTTTTGAAGAATCCTCAGCAACCAAACAGAAAAAAAATCACTCGAGCGACCATTGCGACAGTGTTCACGAGCGCCTTAGTGGTGCTTGTTGGTTGTGAACGAAAAGAAATTCGTGCATATAGAGTTGCTCGTGATTTTGGTGGATTCACAGCAATTCAAGAGCAACAAGACAACAACGAAAAAACTCAAGAAGAATCAGGAGTGGTTGTGTGGACGGTTCCAGATTCGTGGGAAATGCTCGACAAAAAAGTTTCAATGCGATACGCCACATTTATGACTCAGCCAGGAATAGAGGTAACCTTGGCAGTCTTTCCTGGCGACGTTGGCGGACTTCTTGCAAACGTGAATCGCTGGAGAGGTCAGGTTGGGCTTGGACCGATTCAAGAAAACGAACTTAGTGATGTCGCAAAACCAATAGAAGGAACCAACTCTTTTGTGGTTGATTCGCTTGGTCCAGGAGTACGGCTTTTGGGAACAGTAATAAATATTGGTGATGGTAATACTTGGTTTGTAAAAGTAGTTGGTGACTCTGAAACGGTGGGTAAAGTAAAAGAAGATGTTATTGCGTTTTCAGCTTCTTTCCAGGTGGATTCTCCTGAACAAGAAGAGTGGGTTCACCAAGACACCAACACAAATGTGGAGTGGGTTGCACCAACAGAGTGGTCGGATGATGTTGACGCATCACCCATTCTGATGGCGGCATATTTCACAGACAGCGGAGCAAGGGTAACACTCACTGCCCTGGGCGGTGGAGGTGGAGGTGCTCTTGACAACATAAATCGTTGGAGAGATCAACTCGGATTAGATGAAGTTCAAACAATGGATGGACTAGCTATTACTGAGTTTGGAGACGGCGCGTTGGTGGTTGACTTAATTGCAGAAGACGGAGAAAAACGCATTGTTGCTGGGATTGTTCCACTTGGCTCTGAAACACTGTTCTTTAAACTAACAGGCACCGAATCAGAAACAGAATCAGAACTTGGACGGTTCAACGAGTTTGTTAACGGTGTTGGGTTAAGCAGGCGGGTTGAACACTGATGCACAAAATACTTAAATCGCTGTCGTCACTTCGACTCACTGTTGTGGTTTTCGCGCTTTCGATTTTTCTGATTTTTGCTGGCACTCTCGCGCAAGTACACGAAGGTATTTGGACAGTTGTTGCAAAATATTTTCGTTCGGTGGTTGTAACAATTGATTTTCAAATCTTTGTTCCACAATCGATTGCTGAAATTCCAGGAGCATTTTGGTTTCCAGGCGGATTAACCCTTGGGGTCGTGATGTTTGTCAACCTAGTTGCAGCACATATTGTTCGTTTTAAACTAAACAAAAAACGGATTGGGATTATCATCACTCACCTTGGAGTTATATTGCTTTTGGCTGGAGAGTTTGTAACAGGAATTGCCGCCAAAGAGGGCAACATGACAATTCTTGAGGGGCAATCGAGCAACTATATTGAAGACTCACGCTCAACAGAACTAGCGATTATTGACCAATCTGATGCAGTAGATGACCTTGTGGTCGTTGTGCCTGACACTTATTTAAGTTCTGAAAACGATGAAATAACACACAACCTGTTGCCGTTTTCGATACGTGTAAACGAGTGGATGCCAAACTCAGTTATTCTCGGTCCAGATCAAGACCAGGGTTCAAGAAAAGGATTGGCAAATTCTGGATCAGCGAATATTTATGCAGCGCTCCCAATACCAGTGTCGACAGGTGTGGATGGAGCAGGAGTAGATGCACCATCTGCGTATGTCACTCTTTTACGAAACGGAAACGAAATCGGCACGTTTTTACTTTCGTCATTTATAGACAAACCCCAATCAATTAATGTCAACGACAAAACCTACTGGTTACAATTACGATTCACAAGAACATATAAACCGTTTACCCTCCACCTTATTGATTTTAAACACGACTTGTTTACTGGAACACAGATGGCGAGGAACTATTCAAGTTTAGTGAGATTGGTAGACAAAAAGCGGAATGTGGATCGCGAAGTTCTAATTTCAATGAACCACCCACTTAGACATGCTGGCGAAACCTTTTATCAAGCATCTTTTTTAAGGGGTGACTCGGGAACAGTGTTACAAGTAGTTCAAAACCCTGGTTGGTTACTGCCATATATTTCAAGCACAATGATAACTATTGGGATGTTGTTGCATTTTGGCAACCGTCTTATCCCAGCATTGCGGAGGCATTCAAAATGAACAAAATGCTTCGCATATTACCTTGGGTAGTTCTTTTATTCGGTGTGATTTATGCATGTCAAAACCTTGTAAAACCAGACAAAATAAACAGTCCGTTTGATTTAGGAACCTTCCGAGCACTTCCTGTTTCTGCGCATGGGCGCACAAAACCACTTGACACAGTTGCTCGAAACAACCTCATGATGTTTAGTGGTCGCCAGTCTCTTCGAACTGAAGAAGGAACACTGCCCGCTATCGAGTGGTATCTTGAATTATTAACAGACTCAAAAAAGACCACAACTCGCGAGGTTTTTCGAATTGATCACCCAGATGTTCTCGCACTTCTTGGACTAGGAGATGAAAAGCGCACACGTTTTTCATATTCAGAAATTGTTGCCAAAGGAAGCGAGATAAACAAACAAGCCCAGATGGCAAGCAGAGTAAAAGGTAAAGAGAGAGACCCCTTCCAAAACGCAGTTATTACCCTGTACCAACGACTAACACTGTTTGGTGATTTGTCTATGTTGCGGACTCCATATATTATTCCGCCACTACAAGATGGGTCTGAGTGGAGGTCTTTTGATGATGCGTTAAGCGAAAACCCAGAAGACCCAAACGTGTCGGCTTGGTTATCGATACTGAAACATTACAGCAACGGGGATGTGGATTTGTTTAACGAGGAACTTTCTCAATACGCCACTTCTGTGAACGAAGTTGTTCCAGACGATGTTCGAAAATCAAAGAGTGAGGTTTTGTTTAACCATGTACAACCCTTCTACACATCGTTGGTTTTATATGTAATGGCGTTTCTTTTTGGTTGTTTTGGAATGCTCTTGAGTCAACTCTCAAAAGAGAGATGGTCAAAAGCGTTGTTTAAATCCATGACATCTCTGATTGTTGTTGCGTTTGTCGTTCAAACAATTGGAATTGCCAGCCGAGTTTATTTGCAAGGTCGACCTCCAGTTACAAACCTGTATTCCTCAGCAGTTTTTGTTGGTTGGTTCTGTGTCATCATCGGGCTTATTGTTGATAGAAAAATGAAACTGGGTTTGGGTGGACTAATGGCATCGGTTCTTGGTTTTTGTTCTCTCATAATCGCCCACAACCTTGGAGGTTCTGGCGACACAATGGAAATGATGCAAGCTGTTCTTGATTCAAACTTCTGGCTTGCCACACATGTTGTTGTTATCACCATCGGATATTCAGCAGCATTCTTTGCTGGATTTCTTGGTACAGCATATGTGTTACTTGGAGTGTTTACAAAAACGTTTGATCGAGAACGCGGGAAATCCCTTGCAAGCATGACGTATGGAGTTGTTTGCTTTGCCGCCTTTATGAGTTTTGTTGGTACGGTTCTTGGTGGTATATGGGCAGATCAGTCCTGGGGAAGGTTTTGGGGCTGGGACGCAAAAGAGAACGGTGCAGCAATTATTGTTTTAATGACCCTGCTTATCTTGCACGCTAGGTGGTGTGGAATGATTCGTGATCGCGGGCTGGCTGTTCTTGCAATTAGTTGTAATATCATTACTGCATGGTCGTGGTTTGGGACAAACATGCTTGGTGTGGGGTTGCATTCGTATGGGTTTACACAGTCCGCCGTTTTTTGGATAGTTCTCTATGTGGCAAGCCAGTTGTTACTTATGGGGATTGGGTTATTGCCGATGTCTTTATGGCGCAGTAAATTTCAACGAGCCCATCCACAAGTTTTCAAGACCGATGGTTCTTGAAAACAAAGAAAACGACAACACCCACGCCCAAGGTGGAGCAAAATGCGCACCATTTGAAAACAAAAGCGAACAGTTGCACTGTTGTTGCAAACATTCCAAGCGTGACACCAGAGGCGCGCAACGCGTTGTTGCAAGCGTTAGGGGGGGGCGGTGGTCAAAAGTCTAGGGCGTGCCACAGCATACCGACGTGGTGATCCACGTTTAACCGTGGACTAGATCGAAACCTTTTTTCTATGACGAAAGTTGATTACTCGCACGGACCCCACGCATCAACAATAGCAAGCAAGTCGCTAACATCAACAACGCCATCTCCGTTAACATCAGCTGGGGAATCGGTTAATCCCAATTGGTCAATCACTGTGAGCAAATCACTCACATCAACATTGCCATCACCGTTGATGTCCCCGGGGCAGTCTGAATTGACAATATGATCCGCACGTTGGTTTTCA